>NZ_JBFRDW010000813.1:0-2289 GCF_052113985.1 Pseudoduganella sp. RAF53_2
CCTGCCTGGCGAACGCGAAATCCGCGACGCCGCCGAAGCCTTGCGCAAGCACCATCCGCCGCACGTGGAAATCCTGCCCCTGTTCGCCCGGCTCTCGGTTGAAGAGCAGGACCGCGTCTTCCGCACCACCAACGCGCGCCGCATCGTGCTGGCGACCAACGTGGCGGAAACCTCGCTGACTGTGCCCGGTATCCGCTACGTGGTGGACGCCGGCCTGGCGCGCGTGAAGCGCTACAGCTACCGTAATAAAGTCGAGCAGCTGCAAATCGAGGCGATCGCGCAATCCGCCGCCAACCAACGCGCGGGCCGTTGCGGCCGTGTGGCCGATGGCGTGTGTATCCGCCTGTACGACGAACAGGATTTCGCGCAGCGACCGAAGTTCACCGACCCGGAAATCCTGCGCTCCTCGCTGGCTTCCGTCATCCTGCGCATGAAGTCCCTGCATCTGACCGATGTGGAGAGCTTCCCCTTCATCGAGCCACCACTGGGCCGCGCCATCGCCGACGGCTACCAGCTGCTGCAGGAACTGGGCGCCGTTGACGAAGACAACAAGCTCACGCAGCTGGGCCGCAAGCTGGCCAAGCTGCCGCTGGACCCGCGCGTTGGCCGTATGATCCTGGCCGCGCAGGAATACCACTGCCTGACCGAAGTGCTGATCGTGGCGTCAGCGCTGTCCGTGCAGGACCCGCGCGACCGTCCGATCGAGCATCAGCAAGCCGCCGATGAACAGCACAAGAAATTCGCGGATGAGAAGTCCGAATTCCTGAGCTATCTGAAAATCTGGAAATGGTTCGAGAGCGCGATTGAACACAAGAAGTCCAACCGGCAGCTGATGGACAGCTGYCGTGCGACCTTCTTGAACCAGCTGCGCCTGCGTGAATGGCGCGATGTCCATTCGCAGCTGCTGACCATCGTGAAAGAGCAGGGCTGGCGCACCAACGAGTCGCCGGCGACCTACGACCAGTTCCACATGGCCCTGCTCACCGGTCTGCTGGGCAATATCGGCTTTAAATCCGACGACGAACCGGGCGCCGGCTATCTCGGCGCACGCGGCATCCGTTTCCATGTCTGGCCGGGCTCCGCGCTGTCCAAGAAACCGGGCAAGTGGATCGTGGCGGCCGAACTGGTCGAAACCACGCGCCTGTACGCACGCTGCGTGGCGCGCATCGAGCCGGAATGGATCGAGAAGATCGGCGGACACCTGCTGAAGAAATCCTGGGGCGAGCCGCGCTGGGAAAAACGTCCCGCACAAGTCACGGCTTCCGAGCGCGCTACCTTGTACGGACTGGTGGTATATAGCCAGCGCCGCATCAACTACGGCCAGAAGAATCCGGCCGAGGCGCGCGAAATCTTCATTCGCGACGCGCTGGTTGGCGGCGATTACGATACCCGGCTGCAGTTCTTCGCTCACAACCACAAGCTGATTCGCGAGATTGAAAACCTCGAACACAAGTCGCGCCGCCAGGACGTGCTGGTGGATGATCAGCTGATCGAGGCCTTCTACGACCAGGCGATTCCGGCCGACGTGGTGAACGGCGCCGGTTTCGAAAAGTGGTACAAGGATGCGTCCCACGACGATCCCAAGCTGCTGTTCCTGAACCGCGAAGACCTGATGCGCCACGAGGCCGCAGGTGTCACCACAGACCTGTTCCCGAAGAAGATGATGACGGGCGGTCTGGAAATGCAGCTTAGTTATCACTTTGAGCCGGGCAGCGTGCGTGATGGCGTTACGTTGACCGTGCCGCTGTATGCGCTGAACCAGATCTCGCGCGAGCGCTGCGAGTGGCTGGTGCCGGGCATGCTGAAGGAGAAGGTGCATCTGCTGCTGAAAACTCTGCCGCAAAAGCAGCGCCGCCATATGGTGCCGCTGCCGGATTACGCGGCCAGGTTTGTCGAGCGTACGGAGTTCGGACGCGGTGACCTGGTTGATGCGATCATCGCTGACATCCGCAAGCAGATTACGATCACGGTGCTGACCACGGACTTCAAGCCGGAGCAGCTGCCGGCTCACCACTTCATGAACTTCAAGATCGTGGACGAGCATGGACGCCAGCTGGATATGGGGCGCAATCTCGCCACCTTGCAGGCCGAGTACGGCGTGCAGGCGCGCCAGAGCTTCCAGAAGATGGCCGAAGGCGGCGGCAATGCTGCCACGCCCGCGCAGCTCGCACAACTGGCTGGACGTGGCCTTGGCCCCGCGCCGGGTGCGGGAGGTGCAGCCAGCGGCGCGGCCAAGCCCACGCACGGCGGCATCGCGGCCGACGCGGCGCGCGGTGCGGCGGGGGCGGG
>NZ_JBFRDW010000814.1:0-2289 GCF_052113985.1 Pseudoduganella sp. RAF53_2
AAGCGCAAGATCATCGGCCGCGAATTCGTGGAAGTGTTCCAGGCTGAATCGGGCAAACTGGTCAACGCCAAGTGGCTGGCGCAAGGCACGATTTATCCGGACGTGATCGAGTCCGCAGGCAAGGGCAAGAAAGGCCAGACCATCAAGTCGCACCACAACGTGGGCGGCCTGCCGGAGACCATGAAGCTGCAGCTGCTCGAACCGCTGCGCGAACTGTTCAAGGACGAAGTGCGCAAGCTGGGCGTGGCTCTGGGTCTGCCGCACGAGATGGTGTATCGCCATCCGTTCCCAGGTCCAGGCCTGGGCGTGCGCATCCTGGGTGAAGTGAAGAAGGAATACGCCGACCTGCTGCGCCGCGCTGACGCCATCTTCATCGAAGAACTGCGCAACACGCCGTATGAAGGCGCTGTGATGCAGGGCGAAGAGGCGCCGAAGAACTGGTACGATGCAACCTCGCAGGCGTTCGCAGTCTTCCTGCCGGTGAAATCGGTTGGCGTGATGGGCGATGGCCGCACTTACGATTACGTCGTAGCCCTGCGCGCCGTGCAAACCCAGGACTTCATGACCGCCCACTGGGCGCACCTGCCGCACGAGCTGCTGGGCAAGGTCTCCAACCGCATCATCAACGAAGTCCGCGGCCTGAACCGTGTCGTGTATGACATCAGCGGCAAGCCGCCTGCGACTATCGAGTGGGAGTGATTCACTGTCCGGCATAAATTGAAACTGCCGGGAGAGCCAAAGAATAAGGCCCCTGATTTCAGGGGCTTTTTATTTCCGGGTTGAGGCGCGTGTTCAAACTTCGCCAGTCCCCATTTGGTGCCCCCCCCGCGACTGATGCCAAGTGTAAGATGGCGGAGTCGACATAGGCGAAGTGGAACCAGCTTTAAATGCACGCCATTCTTCGGCTTTAAGATCTGCTGGAGCGAAGGTGGAAACGAAGGTGGACAGACTGATTTTTGTCTCATCTTTCACTCTCAGGTTCTGCGGAGATCCGCTCCGCAAAATTCAGGCTGCAGGGTAATCTTGTTGCGGCGACTAAATGCTCCAATGAAGCTGAGTGACCAGATCGTGTCGCACCGCCACGACGATTTGATGGCCCTGATGTGACGTGCTCTTCCGTGCAGGTGAAATGGTGCCGGGCCGGCTCGCAGCTGGAACCGCAAGTCTACTCGTAGGATTCGGAACCTGGTCAGCGTAGACGAACGGTGACAGCTCGCTCAGCGCGTCACCTCGCTCAAACCCAGCCAGCGTTTCGGCTGAAGCTAGTCGCAACTATCGCCTACTCTTCCGTACACGATATATCGAAAACAGTTGGCGTATGGAGTGAATCCCCTCGGGCTGGGTCAGGTTGCGACTGGGCATTTTTCGCAACGCCCTCCGGCGATACCTTCGGTCGTAAACCACAGAGCCGTGCTATGCCGAGTGGAGATCAAGTGCTAACTTCAAGCCTTCTGCCCGTTTCTGCGTAGAGATGATTCGTGCCGGTCGATGAAAGGCTGGGGCGGTCGGAAACGTCGGGTGCCCGTTGCGCGGGAATTTATCCCAATTTGGAATGAGTTATTAGCACACCGCCGCCGGGCACGCGATCCATGCAGATATCTGGAGATAACAGTCAACCGTCGGTTGAGGCCGTGAGCTCTTCCCACGCGTCGAACGCAAGCCTCAGGTCATCCAGCTTGGCCCGCACCAGCTGCAGCGCATCGCTACCCAGCAGCAGGTGCATCGGTGGTGCCTCCGCTGCCATTGCGGCGAGGATCGCACGCGCCGCCTTGGCTGGAACGCCTAGCTGTTTTCCACTCTTCTCCTCGCGCGCACGGCGCACCGGATCAAACAGCGCGTCGTAGTCGGCAATCGAACGCGCTGTACGCTGCATCGAGCGGCCAGCCCAATCGGTGCGAAATGAGCCAGGTGCGACCGCAGTGACGGCGATGCCTAAGGCTTTGACTTCTTTGGCGAGTGCTTCCGAGATGCCTTCCAGCGCAAATTTGCTGCCGCTGTAGTAGGCGATGCCGGGCATCGTGATATAGCCACCCATCGAGGTGATGTTGACGATATGGCCGCGTCGGCGGGAGCGCATAAACGGCAGCACGGCCTTTATCATGGCGACCGGGCCGAAGACATTGACGTCGAACTGGCGGCGCATGTCTGACAGCGGAGATTCTTCCAGTATCCCTTCGTGACCGTATCCGGCATTGTTGACGAGGACATCCACCGCGCCGACGGACGCTTCGATTTCTGCGACAACGCCGTCGATTGCATCGAATTGCGTCACATCGAGCAGACGCGCGT
>NZ_JBFRDW010000815.1:0-2288 GCF_052113985.1 Pseudoduganella sp. RAF53_2
ATTGGCGGCCTGCCGGAATGCCTGCTGTCCGGCCGCGAAACCGAAGTCCTGCAGCATGCGGCTCACGGCAATTCGAACAAGCGCATCGCGCGCAAGATGGACATTTCGGAACAGACAGTGAAAAGTCATATGAAGAGCATTCTGTCGAAGTTGACTGCCAACGACCGCACCCATGCGGTCACCATCGCGCTGAAGCGGGGCATCATCGACCTTTATTCAGGCCTTTAAATTTTCACAAACTTGTGCCAGAATGATTTCAAGCACTCACTGAAGAGCAACAACAAAAATCGTGTTTGATCTGGTGTCACCTGCGCTTTTCGCGCCTTCCGCGCACCCTCTGGCCCGGCCGGTTCATGCCCGCCCACTCCCCTCGAATTTGCCTGTCACGGCACCGCCGCGCCGCTGACGTTCGCGCGCGCCCACTGCGTCGCCGCGACGCATCCGTATTTCCAGTCTTATCCACAACCGAAAGGTTTGTATGTCAACCCCGCTATTTGGCATCATCGTAGTTGCGGCAGCTTTGCTGGCTCTGTTGCTGCTGTTGTTGGTATCTGGCGTTATCAAGTACATCCCTAACGACCGCATCGGCGTCGTTGAAAAACTCTGGAGCTCTTCCGGCTCCGTGCAAAGCGGACTGCTCGCCCTGAACGGCGAAGCGGGCCTGCAGCCTGAACTCATTCGCGGTGGCTTCCACTTCTTCGCGCCCTTCCAATTCCGCGTCCACATTCATCCCATGGTGTCCGTCACGCAGGGCACCATCGGCTACGTCTTCGCGCGCGATGGCATCGACCTGCCCGCCGGACAGACCCTGGCCGACAACTCGGGCACCAGCGATTTCCGCAACGTGCGCGCTTTCCTCAGCAACGGCGGCCAGAAAGGCCCGCAGCGCATGATCCTGCGCGAAGGTACGCACATCATCAATCCCGCTTTGTTCGTCGTGATGACGGAGGAAGCGACATATTCGATGTCGCTCGACGCGAAAGAAAAAATCTACTACGAGCAAATGCGCGGCCTGCTCGATGAGCGCAGCGGCTTCACGCCGGTCGTGATCAAGGAAACCACCGGCTCGCACGATTCCGACCAACTGGCCGTAGTGACGGTGCAGGACGGTCCCGGCCTGCTGAAGGACGAGCTGCTGGCGCCGGATGTAGGCGACACCCACAACGCCTTCCAGGAGCCTGAAAAATTCCTTGCCGCCGGTGGCCGCCGCGGCCGCCAGGAACGCGTGCTGGTAGAGGGTACCTACTTCATCAACCGCCTGTTTGCGACAGTGGAATTCATCAGGAAGACCGTGATCCCGGTCGGCTTTGTGGGCGTGGTGGTGTCGTACACTGGCCATAAGGGCACCGACTTATCCGGCACCGAATACACGCACGGCGAGCTGGTGGAAAGCGGCTGCCGCGGCGTGTGGCGCGACCCGCTCATGCCGGGCAAGTACGCATTCAACACTTACGCCGGCAAGATCGAGCTGGTGCCGACCACGAACTTTGTGCTGATGTGGAAGTCCGGCGAGAGCGGCTCCAGCTTCGATAAGAATCTGCGCGAGATTACGCTCATCACCAAGGACGCTTTTGAACCGCAACTGCCGCTGTCGGTCGTAGTGCACATTGACTACCGCAAGGCGCCGATGGTGGTGCAGCGTTTCGGCAATGTGGCGCAACTGGTGGAACAGACGCTGGACCCGATGGTGTCGTCGTACTTCAAAAACGTCTCGCAAACCAAGACCTTCATTGAACTGATTCAGTCGCGCAGCGAATTGCAGCATAACGCGTCGGAAGACATGAAGCTGCGCTTTCAGGCCTATTCGCTGGAGTTCCAGGAAGTCCTGATCGGCACACCGAAGCCACAGCAAGGCGACAACAAGATCGAGAACATCATGGCCCAGCTGCGTGACCGCCAGATCGCACGCGAGCAGGTCGAAACGTTCGCGCAGAAGCAGATCGCCGCCGACAAGGAGCGCGAACTGAACGAAGCCGAGCAGCGCGCCGCCAAACAAAAAGAGCTGACCGGATCGCTGGTCGATATCTCGATCAAGGAAAACCAGGGCGCTGCCAACGTGAAGGCGGCCGAGAAGCGCCGCCAGGAAATCGAAGCGCTGGCGCAGGCCGAACGCTTCAAGCAGGAGGTGGAAGGTTCCGGCCGCGCTTCCGCGATCCGCTCCGTCGGCGAAGCGGAAGCAGCAGCAATTCACGCCAAGTCCGAAGCGATGCAAGGCGAGGGCGCCGACAAGCAGTTGATGCAAACCGTGATGCTGCGCCTGGCCGAAGCCTTCGAAGCTGCGAAGGTTC
>NZ_JBFRDW010000816.1:0-2287 GCF_052113985.1 Pseudoduganella sp. RAF53_2
GTTCAGTGTACCGGCCTTCCAGGTAGTGGGTATATTCGTGCCTTAGCAATTCCTCTAGCGTTAAAGTAGACTCGGCGGCTGTACGCTCATAGGTATAAAACGTAGCCCCGCGCTCAATGTATATTCCCCCGTTGTCGGTATCCAGGCCCTCGAGATACCACTGCCAATCTTCGTATGCTGCCCGTGTACCATAAATTCGCATAGTCAGTACATCATTGGTATCGTCGGCCAAAGGCGTAGCAAAGCCGGTCTTCCGAACGTACTGGGCTTTGACTTGTTTGATAGCGAGATAAAGCTGTCGCGCTTTAGGCAAGTCAACAGCAGTTTGCATCACCAATTTGCCATCATCAAACGTATATGTGTTTGGGAAAGCCAACGCTCGAAGTTCCGGCTCAAGTGCCTGGCGACAAAGCCCATACGGTGAGCAATCGACGCCAAGGAAATCCACTGTACTGGCCACAGCCATGAAGGGACCTGAGAACCGTTCGTAATGACCAAGAAGGTCTTGCAGATGCTCGCGCATCAAATCTCGTGTGCTTGGATACCTTAACAAGTTCGCGTACGCTAAGGCAGAGTTGTACGCTAATCGCTTGCTAGTACCAGTCATCTCAGTTATGGGTTCGCTCATGAAGGTCGCGGCGCGGAACAACAAGCCTTCATACTGAGTGGCATTCGCGCCTACAATCTGTATCCAATCAGCATCGCCGTTGTTGGCCCGGCGAGCGACCCATTCGAAGAAATTTGAAACGGCCTTGTATTGCTCTTCTGATCGGCTTGAATTGCTCATCACACCTTCCAAGTAACGAATACCCGTCGGAAGCAATGTCGCGTTTCGATCTGCTCCATCCGCTGCAACTAGGTAATCCCACATTACTAATGAGTGCTGTGGCGATGCATCCGTAAAGTATGCGTTTGCTGAGAAGGTCAACAGTGCATTCTCAACTGCTGAGCGCGTTTGCGAGTCAAAAACCAATGCGCCTTCGGAGAACCATGCAACATATTCTCCGGCCCGCAAATAGATCAACATCTGCCGTACCCCGCCCGGGTTGTCAGGAGTGTAGGCTGGAGCTTGCTGTCGAAGCGCTTCTGCCACAGACAGCATATTTTGATTGGAATAGAAGCCCAATGTGGCAGGATTAATCTCGAAAAACTGATGGCGGCTGTCCATACACGACGCATTCAATGAACTGATTCGTGTTACCAGCTCTGCACCGCTAAGCTTTAGAGTGGTATTCAGGTCAGCAGCGCAGTCTGGCACAGCCGCGGCCGCGCGCATTGCCCCCTGACGCGGAGTCGAGGATTTTGTAACAATAACGCTGCTTCCGACGGCGGAACGATGGCTGTGCGGCCTTCCAAAAAAAGGAGTGGCAATCTCTTCAGACCTCGGGATTAACTGAACGGCAGTATCACGGGCATACGCCCTTGACACAAGCAACACCAGCCCGATTGCAGCTGCCTGGCAAAGAATGGGAACGATTAGAAATCTTCTCTTCATAAATTGGTGGAATGCTGGTTGTAGATGCATAGTGGATGAGCCGTCACGGAGGGAAAGCTCCTCAGGACTCAGTTAAATTGCGAACCGATTAGTAGAGGGAGCGGCTCGTTGACTTAGGCAAAGACGCCGATATCAATTGGATTGATATTCGGGACCCCAACAAGCTCCGCTAGTCTTGTTAGCTCAGCTGGAGTCACCTGACTATCCTGGTCAGCTGACTTGAACAGAAATACCCCTGTCGAGTTACCGTCATTGACGAAAAACAGACGGCAATCGCCAACGGCATACGCTTGAGTTGAATTACCAATTACTTGTGCGGCATCTGTTACAGACAACGAAGTGGAGTGGGCTGTAAAAATGACATACTGGTATTTATTTTCGAAATTGACGCCACCCGGCATCACTGCAGCTAAGTCGATGGCACTACCGCCATTCCCCAGCGGAATGCCGCTGTGAGAAAACCATAGCTTGTCCGTTTTGGTCTCGAAGTCTGTGATCTTGGCCATTCCCTCGACAGAATAAAAGACGAAACCATCGCTTCCCGTACCGCCAGTCAGTATGTCATTCCCACCTTGGCCGGATAAGAAATCATTACCAGCGCCGCCGACGAGGGTATCGTTTCCGGCCCCACCCCACATGGAGTTATCCAGATCATTACCTATACCCAGAGATCCCCTTGAGCTGGTAATCACAAGGTCTTCCACGTTATTCGGCAGAGCGAAGCTTGGCATTGCGGTAAAAATCACATCCGTGCCGCCATTCGAAGCTTCCTTTACTACATCGCCGGAGGAG
>NZ_JBFRDW010000817.1:0-2285 GCF_052113985.1 Pseudoduganella sp. RAF53_2
TGGTGCCGCTGACCGGATCGATCACGCGATCGGGATTGGTGACCTTGAGCGATGCAGGCARGCGGCTGGCGAGCGTCGGCGCGCCCGCCGTCGCGGCGGGAGCTTCGGCTGCTGCAGGCTTGGCGGCGCGGCGTCCGCGCGCCGGGGACTCGGTCGTGTCTTCGACGTGTTCCGGCTTCTCGCGGCCCACGGCGGCTGCCTTCTTGTCTTCGCGCAGGCCCTGGAACACGGCGTGCCGCACAGAGCCGCTGCGCGTCCATTCGCTGAAGCTGATTTCAGCGACCAGACTCGGTTTCACCCAATGCGACTTTCTGGCGATCGCGCGCGTGGACGCAAATGGACTGGTGCCGGTATCAAGCTTCTTCAAGCGCGAGATCAGGTCGCGCAAGGTCTTCTCGTTGAAGCCACTACCCACATTGCCCGCATAATGCAGCTCGCCATCCTTGCCGTACACACCCAGCAGCAGCGAGCCGATGCCGGTGCGCGCGCCTTGCGGATCGGTGTATCCGCCAATGACGAATTCCTGCCGCAGCCCGCATTTCAGCTTGATCCAGTCGCCCGACCGGCGCGAGGTGTAAGTCGAATCACGCCGTTTGCCGATCACGCCTTCGAGGCCCATCTTGCAGGCTGCGGCAACGATTTCCTGCGGCGTGGCGCTCAGCTCCGCGCTGTAGCGCACCATGCTTTTTTCCGGCAATTTGCCAAGCGCCTGCGCCAGCAGTTCGCGGCGCTGGGCCAATGGCACCTGGCGCAAATCGTAGCCATCGAGGAAAGGCGCGTCGAACAGGAAGTACACGATATTGTTCACGCGCTTGCCGTCGAAGGCTTGCTGCAGCAGACCGAAATCGGGACGGCCCGTCTCGTCATGAACCACGATTTCGCCGTCGTACCAGCCATCCGGCAGCTTCATTTTCGCCAGCGCAGCGCGCAGCGGTTCGAGTTTGGCGGTCCAGTCGTTGCCGTTGCGCGTGATGAGGGCAATGTCCTTGCCTTCAATGCGGGCCAGGATGCGGTAGCCATCGTATTTGACTTCGAAGATCCATTCCTTCGGATTGGACGGCGGTTCATCGACTAGCGTCGCCAGTTCGGGCGCCAGCTCTTTCGGCATGCGCGCCTTTTTGGCGATCTCGGACAGCTCGGCCGACGCCGCTTCAGCCGCTGCACCATCCGGCATCGGCAGCGACTTCACGCTGTCCGGCAATTCATCGACGACGCTGAATTCGGATGCAGGACGCACGTATTCGTCCTTCTCTTTGATGAGCAGCCACGGCTCCTGCTTCTCGCCTTTACCTTTCATGCGCACCAGCGCCCAGCGCCCGTGCATCTTGTGGCCACGCAGTTCGAATTTCAGATTCCCCGCGCGGTACCCTTTGCGGGGATCTTCCAGCGGGTGCCAGGTGCCCTTGTCCCAGATGATCACCTTGCCCGCGCCGTACTGCTTTTCGGGGATGGTGCCTTCGAACTCGTTGTAGGAAATCGGATGATCCTCGACATGCACCGCCATGCGCTTGTCATGCGTGTCGTAGCTGGGACCTTTCGGCACCGCCCAGCTTTTCATGCTGCCATCGAGTTCAAGACGAAAGTCGTAATGCAAGCGCGTGGCCCAGTGCTTCTGGATCACGAAGACACGGTTGTCCCCGCCCTCCTTGCCGCCTTCGGCCGGTTCGGGCGTGATGCTGAAGTTGCGCTTGGCTTTGTAAGTCTTGAGTGCGTCTTTCATTCCGCCACCCTAGCGTGTCCCGTTACGCCGCACAGTACGACAGCTAACAATTGTAAGGATTTCCGCCAGTTGTAACCATGTGTAATAGCCGTCAACTAGTCGTTTTCAGGGGACGTTTTTGGCTCAAGTGACACGACAAACAGTGCACTTCGGAAAAAACCCGAAACGTTTGACACGATATTTTCAACGAGGAGCTGTACCATGAAAAAGACCATCGCTACCCTGATCGTAGGCCTGTTCGCTACCGCCGCTTTCGCACAGACTCCGGCTCCGGCCGCAGCTCCAGCAACGCCTGCCGCCGCAGCCAAGGCTGAAGCGAAAGACATGAAGCAGGAAGCCAAAGAACACAAGCACGCTGCCAAAGCGGCTGCAAAAGATGCGAAGGAAGCCAAGGCTGATGCCAAGGAAGCCAAGGCCGACGCAAAAGAAGCAAAAGCTGACGCCAAAGAAGCCAAGGCTGATGCTAAAGTAGCGAAAGCCGACGCAAAAGTCGCCAAGGCCGAGGTGAAGACCGAAGCCAAAGCTGAGTCGAAGGAAGCCGCTCCGGCCAAGAAGTAAGCAGTAC
>NZ_JBFRDW010000818.1:0-2275 GCF_052113985.1 Pseudoduganella sp. RAF53_2
CTGGTGCCACAAGTGCAAATGGGTGGCGCCGACAACAACGCCTTCAGCACCCTGCTTGGTCTGATGAGTGCAATCAAGGCTGGCGAACTGACCACAACGTCTGATAAGGTATAACTCCTTTAGTGGCGGGCGAAAAACGAAAGTGACCACCCGCCGCTGCTTGCGTTTTAGCGCAAAAAAATCGAGGAGACGACGTTGCGATACACGGGGATGAAGCAGCTGGCGGCGCTGGGCATCATGATGGCGGCGCTGAGCACACAAGCGGCCACGCCGCATTTCGCAGTGGCTGGCGACCACTTCGAACTGGATGGAAAGCCGTATGTGATCCGCGCCGGCGACATGCACTACGCCCGCATCCCCCGTGCGTTCTGGCGCGAGCGCCTGCAGCAGGCCCGCGCCATGGGCTTGAATACGATCACCACCTATGTGTTCTGGAATCTGCATGAGCCAGAGCCTGGCCGTTTCGATTTCAGYGACAACCTTGATCTCGCCGCCTTCGTGCGCACGGCACAGGAAGTTGGACTGAATGTTGTGCTGCGTCCCGGTCCTTACGTCTGCGCTGAGCTGGACTTCGGCGGCTTCCCCGCATGGTTGCTGCGTACGCCCGGTCTGCGTGTCCGCAGCATGGACCCGCGCTACCTGGATGCGACTGCCCGCTACTTCAAGCGCGTTGCGCAAGAAGTGGCGTCGCTGTTGTCCTCGCGCGGAGGACCGATCCTGATGACACAGGTGGAAAACGAATATGGCTCGTATGGCGAAGATCACGCTTACATGGCCACTATCCAGAAGCAGCTGCGCGATGCGGGATTCAACCTCCCGCTATTCACATCGGACGGCCCCGATCCCACCCTGCTCGACCACGGCACCCTGCCTGGCGTGACCGCTGTCGTCAATTTCGACGGCAACGTGGACGATGTGAAGGAAGCCTTTGCTCACCTGGCCACGTTCCGCCAGCATGTGCCGCGCATGGCCGGTGAATACTGGGCCGGCTGGTTCGACCATTGGGGCGAGCGTCACCACCAGACCAATCCCAAACAGGCCGCCGATGCAGTGGACTGGATGCTCGGACAAGGCATCTCCTTCAATCTGTACATGGCGCATGGCGGCACCAGCTTCGGCTGGCAGCCAGGCGCCAACGGCCAGGGCAGCACCTACCAGCCCGACACCACCAGCTACGATTACGACGCCGCCATCGACGAAGCGGGCCGCCCTACGCCCAAATTCTTTGCTATCCGCGCCGCTATCGAACGCCATCTGGCGCCTGGCGAGCGCCTGCCCGATCTGCCTGCACAAGCCACATCCTTGATCGCCGTGCCGCGCTTCACCCTGGACGAATCCGTCGCGTTGGTCGATTCCCTGCCCAATCCCATAGCCTCCCATCTGGCGCGCAATATGGAGGCATACGGGCAGGGCTATGGCTTCATCGTCTACCGCAAGCGCTTCGCTGACGGCGCATCGGGCAAGCTGGATCTGGGCGCGGTGCGCGACTACGCACACGTGCTGGATGACGGCGCCACCATCGCCACCATGGACCGCCGGCGCGACGAGCACGTGACCGACATCAATCTCAAAGCCGGCAGCACGCTGGATGTGGTGGTCGAAAATATGGGGCGCGTCAATTTCGGCCCAATGCTGCCCGACGAGCGCAAAGGTCTTACACGCGCCGTATCGCTGAGCGGCAAGCCCCTGCTCGACTGGGAAGTGTTCTCCACGCCGATGACCAATTTGTCAGCCCTGCATTTTGCACGCGGCATACCGGCGAAACGCGGCCCCACTTTCTGGCGCGGCCATTTCAACGTCGCCGCCCCCGCCAGCACCTTCCTGGACATGCGCGCCCTCGGTAAAGGCCATGTCTGGGTCAACGGTCACCATTTGGGACGGTACTGGCGCGTCGGCCCGCAGCAAAGCCTGTTCCTGCCCGGACCATGGCTTCGCAAAGGCGACAACGAAATCATCATTCTCGACATGGACGGTGCCCCGGAAGCGCCGAGCGTGCAAGGCTTGCCGAACCCGGTGTTTGCCACTCCGGGCTGAGTAAAAAAGCGCACCATGCATTAGCTGGGCTTATGCATTCTATGCAGAGTATTCATTTGCCAGCAGAGGTGAAAAAGGCGCAGCATGGTGCACAAGCTATAAATTGGAGACGGCACATGCAGCAAGGTGAATTGGCAGGCAAGGTGGCATTGATCACGGGTGGTGCGTCAGGCATCGGACGCGCCACGGCGGAGTTGTTCGCGCGTGAAGGCGCAACAGTGCTGATCGCGGACCGCGATGG
>NZ_JBFRDW010000819.1:0-2271 GCF_052113985.1 Pseudoduganella sp. RAF53_2
CATCAAACCCTGTAAGGAGAACAATAATGACCGTATTGAAGAGCATAGCCGCTGCCGCACTGGTGCTGGGCGCCCAGGCCGCGATGGCGCAATCCGTGCCGACCAATGGCGCGCTGGTGATCGTGCCCGCTTATGGACAAGTCATTGCGCCGAACGACCAGGCCGTGGCCACCTTCGCCATCGAAGAGCAGGACAAGGACAAATCCGCTGCCGCTTCGCGCGTGAACCAGAAGATGAAGCAGGGCCTGGAAATTCTGAAGAAGGAAGACCCGCAAGCGCAACTGAAGACCCAGGGCTACTACACCTATCCGGTCTATCCTGACGAGCCGCCACGTCCTGTAACCAATCCGCAGAAGCCGCGCGTGCCGACCGCCTGGCGCGTCGGCCAGTATGTGCAGCTGACCACCACCAGACTGGATGGCCTGCCGAAGACGGTGTCGTCGGCGCAGAAGATCCTGACCCTGAACGGCATCGCCTTTGGCCTGAGCCCGGCCGCGACCAAAAAGCTGGAAGATCAGCGCATCGCCGCCACCTACAAGAACCTGAACGAGCGCATTGCGTCGATTGCCAATGCCATGGGCCGTCCGCTGAGCGATGCCCAGCTTGACACCATCGACTTTGAAGGCAGCGGCAATTACGCCGGCGCCGCCGAAGGCCGTCCGGCTCCCATGATGGCCGCGCGCGCCTTCAAGGACGCCAGCCAGGAAGTCGCTGAGCCAAGCTTCGAGCCTGGCGAGACTACGCTTGACATGCGCGTCGTGGGCAAAGTCAAGTTCAAGTAGGGCGGATCATCCGGTCCGCCGTGCAGGGCTGCGGCTATAATACGGGGGCAAAAACCTATAAGAAATGGATGAGTATGGCCAAATTCCCCCGTCGCCGAGCCAAGAACCCTGCAGGTAAGTCGCTGTTCAGCCGATTTGCGCGCCGCCATCACGGCGAAGGCGCGCGTCCCCGTTCACGCGGCATCTATCTGCTGCCCAACGCCTTCACCACCGGCGCACTGTTCTGCGGCTTCTTCGCGATTGTCATGGCCATGAACCAGCGCTTCGAGCACGCCGCCTGGGCCATCTTCGTGGCCATGCTGCTGGACGGCCTTGATGGCCGCGTCGCCCGCCTGACCAACACGCAAAGCGAATTTGGCGCGCAATACGACTCGCTGTCCGACATGGTTTCCTTCGGCGCCGCTCCGGCGCTGGTGATTTATGAGTTCTCCTTGCGAGGCCTGGGTAAGCTGGGCTGGATCGCAGCATTCGTGTATTGCGCCGGCGCCGCGTTGCGCCTGGCCCGCTTCAACACCAATATCGAAGTGGTGGACAAGCGCYATTTCCAGGGTTTGCCCAGCCCTGCGGCCGCGTCGCTGATCGCGGGCTTCGTGCTGCTGATGACGGATATGGAAGTGGAGGGCGTGCTGTATCCATGGCAGGCCTGGGCCATCGCCATCTTCGCCGGCCTGACCATGGTCACCAACGTGCCGTTCTACAGCTTCAAGGACATCAACTTCCGCAAGTCCGTGCCCTTCATCGCGGTGTTCCTGATTGCGCTGTTCTTTGCGCTGATTTCGATCGACCCGCCAAAAGTGCTGTTCCCGCTGTTCGTGGTGTACGGCCTGTCCGGCTACGTCGTGTATTTCTCGCGTCTGGCCAAGGGCAAGCCGGTCAGCATCGTGCAGACTTCAAGCGAACCTGTGGATCAAAGCGAACGCCGCTAGCGCTCAAGGAGGCGGCTTTTTCATCCGGGAGAACCAACCATGAATAACCGCCTCATCATCTTCGATACCACGCTGCGCGACGGCGAACAGTCGCCGGGCGCATCGATGACCCGCGAAGAAAAAGTCCGCATCGCCAAGCAGCTCGAACGGTTGCGCGTGGACGTGATCGAGGCAGGTTTCGCGGCCGCCTCGCAAGGCGACTTCGAATCGATCCGCGCGATTGCTTCAACCATTCGCGAATCCACTGTTTGCTCCCTGTCGCGCGCCAACGACCGCGACATCTCTCGCGCTGCCGAAGCGCTGGAACCCGCCGAGCGCAAACGCATCCACACCTTTATCGCCACTTCGCCGCTGCACATGAAAATGAAGCTGCGCATGGAGCCTGACCAGGTGCTGGAGCAAGCCATCCAGGCCATCCGCTTTGCCCGCAAATTCACCGGCGATATCGAGTTCAGTCCGGAAGACGGCAGCCGTTCGGAAGAAGACTTCCTGTGCCGCGTGCTGGAAAACGTGATTGCCGAAGGCGCGACCACCATCAACTTCCCTGACACCGTGGGCTATGC
>NZ_JBFRDW010000820.1:0-2267 GCF_052113985.1 Pseudoduganella sp. RAF53_2
CTGCGACACAGTGCTGCCCCAGGAACATGCGGCGGACATCAGCGACACCAGCGTCACCATCCCGCCAGGCAGCGTGCGAACCGGCGACAACCGCCGCTTCAAAGGTGAAGACCTCACCGCGGGCAGCGCGGCGCTAAAGAAAGGCAAGATCATTCGGCCCGCAGATCTGGGCCTGATCGCATCACTGGGCATGGCCGAAGTGCCGGTGCAGCGCCGCCTGCGCGTGGCTTTTTTCTCTACCGGCGATGAATTGCGTTCGATCGGCGAAACCCTGGGCGAGGGCTGCGTTTACGATTCCAACCGCTACACCCTGTACGGCATGCTGACGCGCCTGGGCTGCGACATCATCGATATGGGCTGCGTGAAAGACGATCCGGCCACGCTGGAAGAGACGCTGCGCACCGCCACCGAATGCGCGGACGCCATCATCACCTCAGGCGGCGTCTCGGTCGGCGCGGCCGACTACACCAAGCAGATCATGGGCACACTGGGCGACGTGACGTTCTGGAAGATCGGCATGCGCCCCGGCCGCCCGATGGCATTTGGACGCATCAGTTCCAACGGCCATAACGCCTTCCTGTTCGGGCTCCCCGGCAATCCGGTGGCAGTGATGGTGACCTTCTACTTCTTCGCCCGCAATGCGCTGCTGCGCATGATGGGCGCCGAAGCGGCGGGCGACCAGCTGCTGCGCGTGCGCTCGACATCGGCGATTCGCAAGAAACCGGGCCGCACGGAGTATCAGCGCGGCATTCTGTCCACCGCGCCGGATGGCGTGCGCGAGGTAAGCATCACTGGCTCGCAGGGCTCCGGCATTCTGCGCTCGATGTCCGAGGCGAACTGCATGGTGGTGCTGCATGATGAACAGGCCAGCGTCGCACAAGGCGATTTGGTCGACGTGATCGTGTTCGAAGGCCTGGTTTAAGGCGCGTCGGCGTCGCCCATATCGAGTTCGCCGCCAATCAGCAGCTGCGCCGCTTCGGCGGGCAGCGCCTCCACCGACTTCAGCTTGCGCGCCATCTGGCGGCTGCGCACTTCGGCATTCTCGATATTCTTGGCGGCGCGCTCCAGCGTGGTCTTGGTCGCGGCCAGCACATCGCCGAATTTCGCGAACTCGGTTTTCACCGCCCCCAGCACCTGCCACACTTCCGATGAGCGCTTTTCCAGCGCCAGCGTGCGGAAACCCATCTGCAGGCTATTCAGCAGTGCCGTCAGCGTGGACGGTCCGGCAATGCTGATGCGGTTCACGCGCTGCAGCTCGTCCGCCAGGCCGGGGCGGCGCATCACTTCCGCGTACAAGCCTTCGGTCGGCAGGAACAGGATGGCGAAATCGGTGGTCAGTGGCGGCGCCAGATACTTTTCGGCGATGGTCTTCGCTTCGCCGCGCACCGCGCGTTCCAGTTCGCGGCCGGCAGCGGCCACCGACTCGGCGTCCGCACGTTCGGCGGCTTCCAGCAAGCGCTCGTACTGCTCTTTCGGGAATTTGGCGTCGATCGGCATCCACACCGGGGCGCCGTCGTCTTTCTGGCCCGGCAGCTTCAGTGCGAATTCGACGCGGGCATTGGTGCCGGGGATGGTTTCCACATTCTTGGCATACTGGTCGGGCGTGAGCACCTGCTCCAGCAGCATCTCCAGCTGCACTTCGCCCCAGGTACCGCGCGTTTTGACATTGGTCAGCACGCGTTTCAGATCGCCGACGCCGAGCGCCAGCTGCTGCATTTCACCCAGTCCCTGATGCACGCGCTCCAGGCGCTCGCTCACGTGGCGGAAGGATTCGCTCAAACGCGTTTCCAGCGTGGCATGCAGCTTCTCGTCAACGGTCTTGCGCATCTCTTCCAGGCGCGCGCCATTATCGGTTTGCAGCTCGCGGATTTTCACTTCCAGCGTGGCGCGCACTTCCAGCAGGCGTCGCGCGTTCGATTCGGTCAGCGCCTCGATCTGGCGGCGCATGCTGTCGAGCTGCTGCACCGTCGCAGCATGGGATTGCGTCAGCGTATTGCCCATCTCCTGCCGCTGCGCTTGCGCGGTGGCTTGCAGCTGCAGGCGCACTTCGCGTTCGACACGGTCCAGGCGCTCGGCCATGTCGCCGCCGCGCGTGCGCATAAGCGATACCACTTGCAGCACGATGATGATCGCGGCAAGTCCCAGCAGGATCATGATTTCCATATCAGTCGGCCTTGTTTCGCATCCAGTCAGCGGTCTGGTAGAAGGATTCCATCAGGCGCAGGCGCAGGTCCTCAGCAATGCCCACATCTTCCATGGCCCAGGCC
>NZ_JBFRDW010000821.1:0-2250 GCF_052113985.1 Pseudoduganella sp. RAF53_2
CGACTGTGCCAGTGCCGCGTCTGTTCCCGGCCGCCGCGCCAGCAAGAGGCGGCCCAGCCATTCGACATTCGCGTCGGTAAACCCGTTGACCTGCGCGCGTACTTGTGGCGGCAGGTCGGCCTGCTCGGCAGACATGATGCCGCACAAGCACATCCGGTTGTCATCCACCAGTGCCTGGCGGAAGATTTCCGTGTATTGCTGCAAGCTGTCCTCCAGCCCCGCACCGGATGCGAATAACGCGTCCAGCGCCATCATGCCGTCTTCCGTATAGCGCCTCGCCAGCGCCGCCCCCAGGTCGCCCTTGGTGGGGAAATGATAGTGCACGCTGGCGCTCTTGACGCCCACCGCCTCGGCCACATCGCGGAAGCTTAGTGCGTTGTATCCGCGTGCCTGCACCATTTTCCGGCTGACGGCCATGATGTGCTCGCGGATGTCGGATCGGTTCGCCAAACTACTCTCCTGATCGATAGATAGGCGGCATGATACACATACTCACACCGCCTCGTCACGAATTTCAAGATTTCAGGAAGGCCAGCAGGTCGGYGTTCAGCTTGTCCTTCTCGGTGATGAGCAGGCCGTGTGAACCGCCTTCGTATACTGCGAGCCGYGCGTTGCGTAGTAGCTTGGCCGCTGGCGCGCCGGTCAACTCGATGGGGCAGATCTGGTCGTCACTGCCATGAAGCACGAGCGTCGGTACGGTGATCTTCGCCAGGTCGGCGCGGAAGTCGGTTTCGGAAAAGGCGGTGATCGCATGGTAGGCCGCCAGCATGCCGGTGTTCATGCCCTGCCGCCAGTAATCCTCGCGCACCCCGTCCGACGCCTTTGCGCCGGGGCGGTTGTAGTTGTAGTAGGGCAGGCTGACGTCTTTGTTCCATTGTGAGCGGTCGGCTTGCACGGCGTTGCGGAAGCCGTCGAAAAATTCGCGCGGCACGCCACCGGGGTTGCTGTCCGTTTTCAGCAGGAACGGCGTAACGGCAGCAACCAGCGCGACCTTGGCGACGCGCTGTGCGCCGTGGCGGGCAATGTAGCGCACCACTTCGCCGCCGCCCATTGAGTGTCCAATGAAGGTGGCGTCTTTCAGATCGAGGGCGTTGACCAGGGTCGCCAAGTCGTCGGCGAAGGTGTCGTAATCATAGCCTTGGGCGGGCTGGCTGGATCGGCCGAAGCCGCGCCGGTCATGCGCGATGACGCGGTAACCGTGCTGGGCCAGATACATCATCTGGTTTTCCCAGGCATCCGACGATAGCGGGTAGCCGTGGCAGAACACCACCGGCGGACCGCTTCCCCAGTCCTTGTAATACAACACGGTGCCATCGCGGGTGGTAATGGTATTTGCGGTGAGCTTGCCAGCCTGGACGCCGGCTGTGGGCTTGCCAGGCGCGGCAGCGGTAGCGCTGATTGCTGTCAGTCCGGCGACGGCGCCAGCGAGACTGGCCAGCATGCTGCGGCGATCGGTACGGGGCGGAGACATAGTCATGGTGGCTCCTGGTTAAAAGCCGAGGCGGCGCAGATCGTCCGCTTCGAATTGCTGGCCGCTGCGGTTTTTCACGCTTGGACGCTCGGCGATCCTTGCCTGCCACGCTGCCAGCGCGGATAGTTCGGGCGGTATCGGTACGCCGGCGGCGGAGGCATGCATCAGTGCCGCAAATACCGTAATGTCGGCCATCGAGAAGTGCTCGCCTGCCACATGCGGCTGAGTTGCCAGTACGCTGTTGAAGTACTGCATGCCGCTGGCGAACTTGGCCAGACTGCGCTCACCCCACTGCTTTCGATGCGTCCATTCAGGACTTTTATAGGCCTGCAGACTTTCTCCCAGCCCGGGGGTGGCGTGGTGGAAGTAGATGYCGATTGCATCGATCAGCTGGTCATCGGCACGTTTTTGCATCATGTGTATCAGGGCCTGTTGTCGTGCAGTGGTGCCGGTGAGCACCGGGTTGCCGTCCAGGTTGTCCAAATACATGGTGATAGCTACCCCTTCGGAAATGAAGGTCCCGTCGTCCAGCTCAAGAACCGGTACGACTCCATTGGGGTTTTTTGCAAGGAAGGCGCTTTGCTTGTGTTCGGCCCCGATTAAATCGACGCTGATGAACTCAACCTGAGATTCCAGGTTCTTTTCGGCAAGAACGATGCGGATACGGGCTGGGTTAGGGAATCCTGCTCGGTCATAAATTTTCAAAATGCACTCCTTGAGCTACCGATTTGGTAGGTAGATTGATTGGCTGTCGGAAGGCAAACGATGAGTTGTTTACC
>NZ_JBFRDW010000822.1:0-2246 GCF_052113985.1 Pseudoduganella sp. RAF53_2
CCTTTGGAGTTCGCCGGTAAAATGGGCAATCATTTCGCGAGTTTTGGGCAATCTGGGTGGGCAATCACCACCTAGAATCGGCTGCTCTGTTACTCTCTTTTGTTAGTAAGTAACGCCTCCACTGCAGCTCGACCAGATGAAGCCCTTGCATACTTTAGTTTCTGAGAAATATCGTGAACTAGCTCAATTGCTCTTCGCGCATACTCCGCATGACGGAAATTTCGACCTTCCAATTCCTGGCGCCCACGTAATGCGTGCATCTCGCGCTAACAAGGAGCTGGCACACGACATCGCAAGACCTTGTCTTTGTCTTGTTGCTCAAGGAGCCAAGATTGCGATGCTCGGTAGCGATGTGTTTCGATATGACAACGCCGCGATGTTGGTCTATTCAATTGAAGTGCCGGTCGCCTCGCAAGTGGCAGCCGTGCATCGCCAGCCAGCGTTTAAAGCTGTCGAACCATCCGGTACTGGTCGTGGTCTTGGGATACATGCCGAAACCGTGGCCGCCTTGTTCGTAGAAATGGAATTCCACCGGACGCTTTGCCGTCCGCCAGCTGTCGATCAGACCATAGCCGCCATGACCAAACAGCGGGTCATCCGCAGCAAGGGCCACGAACAAGGGCGGCGCATTGGCAGGCACCGTCACCGGCGCCAGCGGCCCGTAGATATTGGCGATGAAGGCAGGGCTGACGTCCTGTGCGTGCAGCGCCGTGGACATTGTCAGCATGGCGCCGGCCGAAAAACCGAGCATGCCGATACGGTCGGGGTCTATCTTCCATTCGTCGGCGCGCGAACGCAGTAGCGCAAAGGCGGCGCAGGCATCTGCAATCTGGACGGCATAAGTTTGCGCAGGACTTTGCTGGGCCGATGCGCCGGCCGTTCGCGCGTCCTCGGAAAACAGCTTCGCCATGGCTTGCTCAAACGCGTCCATATCTTCTGGCGTTTGAATCAGGCGATACTTCAGCACAAAGGCGGCGATGCCTTCCCTGGCCAGCGCCTGCGCGACCTCCCAGCCCTCATTACTCATCGACAGCGTGCGGAAGCCGCCGCCGGGCGCCACAACAACTGCGGCGCCACTGGCTTTTGCCGGGTCCGGCAGGAACGGCGTCAGCGTGGCGACCGTGACGTTGCGTGCGAAGTCACTGCCATATTGGCGGTGCCAGGATTCCCCTGCCTTGCTTCCGCGTCGGCCCGGATTTCGGCGCCGATTGCAGCGCCAGGGCCAGCCGCCGCGCAGCTCAATGCGGCGTACAGCGCTGCACGCGCCAGTTCGTTTTTCTTGTCTCCTTTGCGGCCTGTCTGGTCGCTTTTTTTCTTCCGCATATACGCTCCATGTTAGCGGGGGTGTCGAAATGGTTGCGTTAACATTGGATGCAAATGTAAAGCGGAAGTTGGCATTGAACCCATAACTTCTTTGTGTGTTTTGATATTGAAAATAGTATGCGTTGATGCCGTCTGGCGCAGTGCCCGGATGTGGACATGGCCCGCGATGCAGGCCGCGCTCATGCTTTTTGACACGTCGACCGTGCGTCGTTCTTTGACGATGCCGCGGTACGTACCTGACCTACGTCTCAGTAGCGGTGACGTGGCAAACTAAAGTAACCTGTTAAATTATGTTTGACGGGTTATTGGGGTGGGCGTAGAGTGGGCCAATGCGTGTCATGTGGATACGTAAATTCGGCGGTTGTGTCGGCCAACTAACAATTAGGAAAGAACATGAAATCTGTGGCGATTGTCACCGGCGCTAGCTCGGGAATTGGAAGATCAACGGCGTTGCGCTTGGCGCTTGACTTTGGGGCCGTGGTGCTCGTTGCACGAGGAGGCGAGCACCTCTCGGAAGTTACAGAAGAGGTCAGGGCGATGGGGGCTGAGTCACTGATGATTGAGCAGGATTTGTCAGCGATAACGGCGGCAGAAAGAATTGTCGGCGAAACCATGGCGCGGTTTGGTCGAGTCGACGCTTTGGTTAATGTTGCGGGTGCTGTGCCAGGAATTGATGTGTTTCAAATGACGGATGAGCAATGGAACACGGGGATGGAACTCAAATTTCACGGTGCACGGCGCTTGACGATCCGCGCATGGGAAGCGCTGAAGGCATCAAAAGGCGCGGTGGTGTTTGTTTCTGGAACAGCTGCGATTAACCCAAAACCGGGCGCGGCCGCTGTTGGCGCGATTAACGCGGCGATTGAGGCGTTAGCGAAGGCGTTTGCAGAACGCGGAATAGAAGACGGTGTACAGGTGAATAG
>NZ_JBFRDW010000823.1:0-2242 GCF_052113985.1 Pseudoduganella sp. RAF53_2
GAAGACGCGCGACGGCACCAGCAGTATCGGCACCATGGGGGCAGGATGCACTGGCCACCTTCAAAGTGACGCCACCCGCAACGAACAATCCGCAGGCCGCACCGATGACCTGCTCTCCGGCTGCGTGGACGAGGAAGAACGTGACCACGGCTTCCAGAGCGGGACGCAAAACTGGGGCCATGTCGTGCCCAGCAACCGCTAGCCGTCTTGCATCGCGCAAGGCTTTGGTGAATAATAATGAGAATTATTCTCAATAAATAAGCCAGCCATCTGATTCCTGCGGGAACGGTCGCCAGCCACGACCACCTCAGGACACCAAAGATGGCATTCACCAAATCTCCTGTCGCGCTGGCGATTGCGCTGGCGCTTCCCCATTTCGCGGCATTTGCCGACGATGCTGAAGGCGTGCTGCCGACCGTCACCGTGAACGGCGCGCGCGACGCGGCCTACAACCCTACCAGCGCCAGCAGCGCGACCAAGATCGATGCGCGGCTGCGCGATATTCCTCAGACCGTGAACGTGGTGCCGGCGGCCTTGCTGCACGATCAGGGCGCCCACTCGATGCAGGATGTGATGAAGACCGTGCCGGGCGTCGGCTTGTCCAGCGGGGACGGGCAGCGCGACCAGGTGACCATTCGCGGCTTTAGCGCGATCGCGGACCAGTTCATCGATGGCATTCGCGACGATGCGATGTACTTCCGCGACTTGTCCAATGTGGAACAGGTGGAGGTGATCAAGGGACCGGCTTCCGTGCTGTATGGTCGCGGTTCTTCCGGTGGCCTGATCAATCGCATCACCAAAAAGCCGGGCATGGACCGCAATGAGGTCAGCCTGACCGTCGGCAGCTGGGGCCAGAAGCGCGGCGAATTCGACTTCGCGCACAAGTTGCCGGACAGCGGCGTGGCTTTCCGCGTCACTGGCGCGAAGGAAGATGCGGACAGCTACCGCGATCAGCAATTCCTCAAGCGCGAGGCGCTGTCGCCTTCCGTCCTGTTCCGGCTTGGTGCGGATACGACCTTGCTGGTGCAGGGTGAATATCTGAGCGACCGCCGCGTGACCGACTTCGGCGTACCGGCGTATCAGGGCCGTCCCGTTGCGGTGGATGCGTCCACCTACTACGGCGCGGCCAATGCGCGCGACAACGACTACTCGCAGTCGCGCGTGAGGGCGGCGGGCTTCCAGCTTGAACATCACTTCAACGGCGAGTGGACCTTGCGCGATAACTTCCGCTATTACGACTACACGCTGGATCGCAACAACACGCTGGTCGGCGGCGTAAACGAGGCCACGCTGAAGGCCACGCTCAATCGCAGCAATGTGAAACGGGACGAGGACGGCTACTTCAATCAGCTGGAGCTGGTGCAGAAGGCCGGCATGCATCAGCTGCTGTATGGCGTGGAGGTGGGCAAGCAGCACAAAGACCAGCTGTTCCGCACCCAGAACAATATCGCGACGGTGGACCTGTTCCATCCCGTGGCGCCGGTGCTGCCCTTCAATGTGACTGCCGCGCCATCGACGGACAATCTGGGCATTCTGACCGTGGCCAGCGCCTATGTGCAGGATCTCGCCACGCTTTCGCAACACTGGAAACTGCTGGCAGGCGTTCGCTTCGACGACTTCAGACAGGAAACGCGCGAGCGCCGCGCCGGTCAGCCGAATCTTGATCGCACCGACCGCGCATGGAGCCCGCGCGTTGGGCTGGTGTATCAGCCGTCGTCAGTGCAGTCCTACTACGCTTCGTTCAGCAAATCCTTCCAGCCTTCGGGCGAAGCGTTTCCTTTGGCCGCGAACAATGCTTCGATTGAGCCGGAGAAAACCACCAACAAGGAAATCGGTGCGAAGTACGATTTGTTCGGTGGACTGGCGTCGCTGGGCGCCTCGCTGTTCCGTCTTGAACGCACGAATATCAAGTCCACCGATCCGGTCACCAACAAGCTGCTGCCGATCGGCACCCAGCGCACCGACGGTGTCGAGCTGACCTTGAGCGGCGAACTTGGCGATGGCTGGCAACTCAGTTCCGGCTACGCGTGGCTGAACGCAAAGATCACCGAGTCCATCGCCCAAGACGACGGCCAGCTCGTGCAAGGCAAGCGCCCAACCCTCACTCCACGCAACAGCGGCAATGTCTGGCTGAGCAAAGCGCTCTTCGGCGGCTTCGGCGCCGGCGCTGGCGTGACTTCGGTCGGCTCGCGCTTCGCCAACCCTGGCAACACGGTCACCCTGCCCGGCTACACCACTGTCG
>NZ_JBFRDW010000824.1:0-2234 GCF_052113985.1 Pseudoduganella sp. RAF53_2
GACTACACCTGATCGCTGACTTCGCTCCAACCAAAAGCCGCCCACGAGCGGCTTTTTTTACACACAAAGCAAAAGCTGGTGGCAGGCACATCGTGCCTGCCACCTGGTTTCTGCCGTAGGTTCTGACCTGGTTTCCGCCGTAGGTTTTGACCTGGCTTCCGCCGTGGGCTCTGATTTATTTCTTGACAATACGAAACAGTGATCCTAAAGTGATATCACTTTGATCCCACATGGATAAATCATGACCCGTACCGAAAAACCGTTTTCTTCGTTTAGTGGCTATCTCGCCCTGGCAGTCGGCGTCGTTCTGGTTATTTTTGCCTTCCTCGCACTGGAAAACTTCCGGCCATTAATTGCCGTCGGGGCGGTTTTCTGCGCGATCCTGTCGTTTAGCGGCCTGTACATGCTGCGTCCGAATGAAAGCGCCCTGCTCACTCTGTTCGGCCAATACATCGGCACCGACCGCAGCGAAGGCCTGCGCTGGGCCTTCCCGCTGTACAGTAAGAAACGTCTGTCCCTGCGTGCGCGCAACCTGAACGCGCCGATCCTGAAGGTGAACGACAAGCGCGGTAATCCGATCGAGATCGCCGCCGCCATCGTCTGGCGCGTGAAGGACACCGCCCAGGCCATGTACGACGTCGACGATTTCGAGCGCTATGTCGCGATCCAGGCCGAAGCCGCCCTGCGCCACCTCGGCTCCCTGTACGCCTACGACGAGGGCGAAGACCTGGCCGAAGGCGAAACCACCCTGCGCGCCGGCATGGACGAAGTCGCCCACGCGTTGAAAGCCGAGCTGCAAGAGCGCATCTGCGCCGCCGGCGTCGAAACGGTGGACGCCAAACTGACCCACCTCGCCTACGCCCCCGAAATCGCCCAGGTCATGCTGCGCCGCCAGCAAGCCGAAGCCATCATCAGCGCGCGCCAAAAGATCGTGCACGGCGCCGTCAGCATGGTCGAAGCAGCGCTGAAAGGCCTGGCCGAGCGCGAGATCGTGGAACTGGATGCAGAACGCAAGGCAGCCATGGTCAGCAATCTGCTGGTGGTACTGTGCTCCGACAAGGACACCCAGCCCATCGTCAACACCGGCACCCTGTACAACTAAGCAATGGCAAGCCCCGGCAAAAAAGCCTTTCCCTTGCGGATAGACCCGGCGCTGTGGGAAGAACTGCAACGCCTGGCCGCCCGCGACCTGCGCAGCGTGAACGCGGAAATTGAGTTCCTGCTGCGCGAGGCCCTCGCACGCCGGGGCATCAAGCCCAAATTCGACGCTGCCTCGCCGCCCGGCGACGAGCAGCAATAGCTGCCAGGTGGCCGCCCTGGCCCCGCAGGCCACACCGCACGAAGAACCAGGTGCATAAGCCACGAAATTACTGTACAATGCTTCCCTTGTGCGCTGCACCAATACCGCAGCTGAAAATAAAAACACATATATAGCAGCTTCGCGAACCTTTGCCGGCATCCCAAAAAGTTGGATGCTGTCCATAAAGCCCCCCGCCCTGTGTGTCGAACTTTGACACCGTCCCGGCGCAAAGCTTTTGTGCCGAAATTTCTAAGTATTTAGAGTCGTTTCGTTGTTGGTTGGCGTAGCTATTTCCGATTTTTACGAAAGATATCAATGACTTTTGAAGCACTTGGCCTTAACCCGTCCATCCTCAGCGCCCTGACCGAAGCCGGCTACACCAAGCCGACCGCCGTGCAGGAGCAAGCCGTTCCGGCTGCCATCGCTGGTAAGGACCTGCTGGTTTCCTCGCAGACGGGTTCGGGCAAGACCGCAGCGTTCATGCTGCCGTCCCTGCACCGCCTGGCCGAATTCGGCAGCGCGCAGCAGCAGGGCCGTACTCCTAACCAGGAGAAGCAGGCTGCGTTCGCCCGCGGCGAGCGTCCTCGTTTCCGTCCAGCCC
The DNA here is from genome assembly GCF_052113985.1 of Pseudoduganella sp. RAF53_2. Taxonomy (NCBI): domain Bacteria; kingdom Pseudomonadati; phylum Pseudomonadota; class Betaproteobacteria; order Burkholderiales; family Oxalobacteraceae; genus Pseudoduganella; species Pseudoduganella sp. RAF53_2. Next base: position 1,902 of record NZ_JBFRDW010000824.1, read on the forward strand.
AGCCGAAGATGCTGGTGCTGACCCCGACCCGCGAACTGGCTCTGCAGGTCACCACCAATACCTCCAAGTACAGCGTCAACCTGCGCGCGATCAAGGCCGTGTCCATCCTGGGCGGCATGCCTTACCCGAAGCAGATGCAACTGCTGTCGCGTAACCCGGACATCCTGGTTGCCACCCCTGGCCGTCTGATCGACCACATGGAATCCGGCAAGATCGACTTCTCCCAGCTGCAGATTCTGGTGCTSGACGAAGCCGACCGCATGCTSGACATGGGCTTCATCGACGACATCGAAAAGATCGTCGCCGCTACCCCGGAAACCCGCCAGACCATGC
>NZ_JBFRDW010000825.1:0-2231 GCF_052113985.1 Pseudoduganella sp. RAF53_2
GGTCAGCAGCATGGCCGCGAAGGCCAGGCTCTTCAACTTCTGCATATGTCTTTTTCCTTTTATGATGCGGTGACGGCGGGTCAATGACCCGCCCTACATTGTGGCGTAGGGCGGATCATTGATCCGCCGCAATCTCGCTCGGGCGTTTTTATCAATGCTATACTTCCGCTGACGTTCCATTCTAACAAAGAAGAACTATAACAAAGGGCGGTCGGATTCCACTGCACAGACGACTGGCGCGGCACTTCTCGTGTCTGCGCCCTCTTGTCGTTCTGCTATGGCGAGGCCAGCCCGTTTTACCAGGACCCGATGAGTAATTTAAAGATTTACAACACGCTGGCGCGCGAGAAGCAGACGTTCAAACCGATCGAAGAGGGCAAAGTCCGCATGTACGTGTGCGGCATGACCGTCTATGACTACTGCCACGTCGGCCACGGCCGCATGCTGATGGCGTTTGACGTGATCTACCGCTGGCTGAAGACATCGGGTTATGCCGTCCAGTATGTCCGCAACRTCACGGACATCGACGACAAGATCATCAAGCGCGCCGTGGAAAACGGCGAAACCATCGGCCAGCTGACCGGCCGCTTCATCCAGTACATGAATGAGGACTGTGAGGCGCTGGGTATTCTGGAGCCGACCAATGTGCCGCGCGCGACGCAGTACGTGCCGCAGATGCTGGACATCATCCAGAAGCTGGAAGACAAAGACCTGGCTTATCAGGGCGACGATGGCGACGTGAACTACGCCGTGCGCAATTTCGCGGGCTACGGCAAGCTGTCCGGCAAGTCGCTGGACGACCTGCGCGCCGGCGAGCGCGTGGACGTCAACACCGGCAAGCGCGATCCGCTCGATTTCGTGCTGTGGAAGTCCGCCAAGGAATCCGAACCGGAAGAAGTGAAGTGGGACTCCAAATGGGGCAAGGGCCGTCCGGGCTGGCACATCGAGTGCTCCGCGATGTCCTGCGCGCTGCTGGGCGAACAGTTCGACATCCACGGCGGCGGCGCCGACCTGCAGTTCCCGCACCATGAGAACGAGATCGCCCAGTCGGAAGGCGCCTTCGGCCACGATATGGTGAACTACTGGGTGCACAACGGCTTCGTGCGCGTCGATAACGAGAAGATGTCCAAATCGCTGGGCAATTTCTTCACCATCCGCGAAGTGCTGGAAAAGTACGATGCCGAAGTGGTGCGCTTCTTCATCCTGCGCGCCCACTACCGCAGCCCGCTGAACTATTCGGACGCCCACCTGGACGACGCGCGCGGTGCACTGACCCGTCTCTACACCGCGCTGGATGGCGTGGAAGGCGATGGCCAGCCGCTGGACTGGAACGAAGACAACGCCAAGCGCTTCGCCGAAGCGATGAACGATGACTTCAACACGCCGGTGGCCGTGTCCGTGCTGTTCGACCTGGCGTCGGAAGTCAACAAGACCAAGTCGCCTGCGGCCGTGCGCCAGCTGCAAGGCCTGGCGGCCGTGATTGGCCTGCTGGAGCGCAGCCCGGACGAGTTCCGCAAGGCCACACCGGCCGGTGCGGCAGGCGAGGGCATGGACGAAGCAGCGCTCGGCGTCGCCATCGCCGAGCGTGCCGCGGCCAAGAAGGCGCGCGACTTCGCCAAGTCGGACAAGATCCGCGCTGACCTGCTGGCAGCCGGCATCGTCCTCGAAGACAAGCCTGACGGCACCACGAACTGGCGCCGCGCATAATGGTCCAGGCCAGGGAGAAAGCGGCCCCGGTGCCGCCGTATTGGGAGGAAGCCAAGGCAGAGCTCATGAAGCGGGACCGCATCATGAACCGCCTGATTCCCCAGTTCGGCGACCTGCACCTGGTCGGCCACGACGATCCGTTTACCACCCTGGCGCGTTCCATCGTCAACCAGCAAGTCACGCCCAAGGCCGCCAATGTGGCCTGGGCCAAGCTGCTGGATGCCTGCCCCAAGTTTTCTCCCGCCGCCGTGCAAAAGGCTGGCGCGGTACAACTGGCCGCTTGCGGCCTGTCTAAACGCAAGACCGAATACATCCTGGACCTGGCTGACCACTTCAAGACGAAGAAGGTGCATGCCGCCGAATGGGGCCAGATGGACGATGAAGCGGTCATTGCGGAACTGGTTCAAATCCGCGGCATTACGCGCTGGACAGCAGAGATGTTTTTGATATTTAATCTGCTCCGTCCCAATGTGCTGCCGCTGGATGATCCCCGTTTGATCGACGGCATCAGCCAGAATTACTTC
>NZ_JBFRDW010000826.1:0-2230 GCF_052113985.1 Pseudoduganella sp. RAF53_2
CCTATTGCGTGGCACGCGTGACCGAAAAAAGCAATTCAAGACTCGCGCAAACGTATAAATGCTTCGTCCCGCAAAGTAAGCAGCGTCGATCGAAAGCCGAAATCTTGTTCCCGCCATGTAGCGAGTATCAATCCAGGCACAAATCTCATGCTCCGACAGCTTGCGCAGCCCTTCCAGCATGTGCTGGCTTGCCGTACTGGTGATGGGCGCGTGAAGCCGAAGAATGTCGATCAGTTCTGGCAAGCGCGGTGCACGATGTAACAGGGAGAGCAGTATCCAATGCGAGCGACGTGCGGCGAGATATTGCGTGGGACTTGGCTTCTCAAGTACGTGGATCGGGAAGCCAGCAGTGTTCAGTTCTGTTGTAAGTTCGCTCGCATTTTTACTGCTAGCCAAAGACTGCGTCGCGTCGCGGTTTGTACACGTCAGATGAATAGCGAGCGCGCCGGTACTTAAGGCTACAGGTGTGCGAGCGCGGTCAATGAGGTAAAGCGTGTGCTCGTAATCATTGCCTGAGTTCTTCGTTAGCCATTGAATTCCTCCTGGCGCTGTCTCACTATAGGGCATGAATTCGATTGGCGCTTCGTTACAATTTGAGCGATGAAGTAACGACACCTTGTCGATGCTGTATATCTCGCAAGCGGTTTCGGGAAGCTGATCAGGAACGAGAGTGTACTCGGAGCTCGCTGCGTCAAGCTTGATAGGTGCAGCGCGGTAAGGGAACAGATTAATTATCGGCGTACAGCCAAGACGTATGCTGTCGCGCGACAGCTTGCCGGCGTGTGGCAAGTTTGGAAGGATGAGGTGAAGCGTGATTCCATCGCAGCGGGGAATGAAGCTGGCAATGGTGGGCAGGTCAATGTCGATGAAGTTGAACTTTTCGGGAAAGCAGAAGTATTCGGCTAGCAGCCGGTAGCAAGAAAGTGCGGAGGTATCCGGCAAAAGTGCTTCGTTGTCGCTTAGGCCGACCTGATGAAAAGGCGACGCTGGGGAGATCGTCCACTGATCGTTCGCTTGCACGCATACGCACAATGTATGCATCAAGATCGCGTCCATGATCCAGGCAGTCTTCGCTGGGCTACCGCTAACGTGTATACGTAACGGAGCTTCACAGTACAACGCTCTATTCGACGATGTACTGTTGATGGTGAGACGCATAGATGATGCGGCATCTTGCGGAAGACGTAATGCCGCAGGTACCTCTATCGGCGCGATGCAGGCTTCTGCGATGGTGATCGGCGCGATGTTGATGTCATAGGCCGTGCGAAATTTGCAAATCTGCGAGCCCGTTCCGTGTGACTTCAGCATGGTCCCACGAGGGATGTGAGCAACGCTACTGATTGCATTCGGCTTCGCATCGCCATAATCAATCTGCGCAATAGCGCACGACGGAAAAGCCCGCAGCGCCTGATGTGATGCCAGTATCGCGGAAGTCAGCTCTTCATGCTTATCTTCGAGACGCTCTGCCGTGTGCGCATTTAGGAGCGCGATTGACTGAATCAACCGCTCTACTTCGGGGTCCGAGCTTGCCTCGCCAGATAAAGAAATGGCGTGCGCAAGCTGCGGGTAGATACGTGCGAATTCCGCACTTGCACGGCGCAGTCTCGCGAGTTCTTGCTCGTAGTGAGCCAGCAGACTGTCCATAAGGCCTCCTGCGCATTGATAGTCTGGCTATCGTGACACGGGAGGACTTAGACGCGCTTGCGCTGAATCAAGCGAATTTATGAGCTACGTCGCAAATTACTGAAGCGCTTGCGCTTCAGCGAGACGACGCCTAACAAGGCCAGGTCGGCGACGAGCACGCCTGATCCTTGCGAGCACACAAATCAAAGAAACCCTTATATCTTTTGGCTTTCTTTGAATTTAAGGCGGGATTCCAGTGACTACTCAAGTGAGCATATCTGACCAGATATTGGTGGCCCAGCTGTTGGCGTAGGTGGCTTCGAGTTCGGCCGGACCGGGGGAGAGTCCACCRCTGCCTGGGACGACCAGCAGCGTCTTTTTCTCCGCATTCCAGGCGTGCACGCTGGCGACGTGGATCACTTCCTTGTCGTTGATAAAGCTGTAGCAGGTGTTGGTCAGCATCGGGTTTTGCTCGGGCTGGCGGCCGCTCAGCAGGTCGACCACGGCGGCGGCGCAGACTTTGGCGTGCTGGTTGGCCATGTGGCCGGACTTGGGCATCAGCGGCGAGGTCTGAATGGCGTCGCCGATGATGTGGATGTTCTTCGCC
>NZ_JBFRDW010000827.1:0-2221 GCF_052113985.1 Pseudoduganella sp. RAF53_2
CATCACGACCGTCGACGGCAAGCTGGAAATCGGCGCCGCCGTCTCGCTGGACGACGCCTACCGCGCCGTCAATGAACTGTACGACAACGACTCGCTGCACGAATTGTGGCAGCGCTTTGCCTCCCAGCCGATCCGCAGCACCGGCACCCTGGGCGGCAGTGTGGCCAACGGCTCGCCGATCGGCGACTCGGCGCCGTGGATGATCGTGCTCGGCGCAGAAATCGTGCTGCGCTCGGATAAGGGGCAGCGCGTCCTGCTGCTGCAGGACTTCTATCTCGACTACATGAAGAAGGACTGGTTGCCGGGCGAATTCGTGGAAGCAGTGCGCATCCCGCTGCCGAAAGCAGGCCAGCAGTTTCGCACCTACAAACTCGCCAAGCGCTACGATCAGGACATCTCCGCCGTCTGCGCCGCCTTTGCCATCGATCTCGATAACGGCATCGTGYGCAACGCACATATCGCTTATGGAGGCATGGCCGCTACCTCTCGCCGCGCACCGCTGGCGGAAGCTGCTCTCAACGGCCAGCCATGGAATGAGACCACGCTGCGGGCCGGCATGGAAGCGCTGGCGAAAGACTACACGCCACTGAGCGATATGCGCGCTTCAGCCAATTACCGCATGCGCACCGCGCAGAACCTGCTGCGCCGCTTCTGGATGGAGTCCCGTCCTGAAGACGCGGTATCGAGCAACTACGTCAACGCTTACGCATACAAGGAAGGAGCCGCTGCATGAACAGCAAGTCCGAACAGTTCATGACCGTCGGCGCCGCCAAAGGCTGGGCCGAGGTTGGGCAAAGCCACCCGCACGAATCGGCCATCCTGCATGTGCTGGGCGAAGCGGTCTACACCGACGACATCCCGGAAGCGCAAGGCACGCTGCACGCCGCGCTGGGCCTGTCGCCGAAAGCGCACGCGCGCATCCTGTCCATCAACCTCGATCCGGTGAAAGCCATGCCAGGCGTGGTGGCGGTGTACACCTACAAAGACATCCCCGGTACCAACGACTGCGGCCCGATCATCCACGACGACCCTATCCTCGCAGAGGAAAAAGTGGAATACGTCGGCCAGCCAATCTTCGTTGTGGTGGCCGACACCCACGACCACGCGCGCCACGCGGCACGCAAGGCCGACATCCAGTACGAAGACCTGCCTGCCATCCTCACGCCGCAGGCAGCGCGCGATGCCGAATCCTTCGTCGTTCCACCGATGCGCCTGACGCGCGGCGATGCGCAAGCGGCTTTCGAACGTTCGCCCAATATCCTGAAGGGCACGCTGAACGTGGGCGGCCAGGAACAGTTCTACCTGGAAGGCCAGATTTCGTACGCCGTGCCGAAGGAAGGCAACGGCATGCACGTCTACTGTTCCACCCAGCATCCGACCGAAATGCAGCACGTGGTGTCGCACGCCCTGCACTACCCGTCGCACGCAGTGATGGTGGAATGCCGCCGCATGGGCGGTGGTTTCGGCGGCAAGGAATCGCAATCGGCACTGTGGGCGGCCTGCGCCGCGGTTAGCGCCGCGCACCTGAAGCGCCCCGTCAAACTGCGCGCCGACCGCGACGACGACATGATGGTGACCGGCAAGCGCCACTGCTTCTTTTACGAATATGAGATCGGCTACGACGATGAAGGCCTGATCACTGCCGCCAAGGTACAGATGGTGAGCCGTGCCGGCTTCTCCGCCGACCTGTCCGCGCCGGTCGCGACGCGCGCCATCTGCCACTTCGACAACACCTACTACCTGAGCGACTGCGACATCCGCGCCATGGCGGGCAAGACCAACACCCAGTCGAATACGGCCTTCCGTGGCTTTGGCGGCCCGCAAGGCGCCATCGCGATCGAATACATCGTTGACGAAATCGCGCGCAATCTGGGCAAGGACGCGCTGGATGTTCGCAAGAAGAACTTCTATGGCCGCAACGATGAGGAAGGTCGCAACGTCACGCAATATGGCCAGAAAGTGGTCGACAATGTCATCCACGATCTGGTGGGCCAACTGGAAAGCGAATCGGCCTACCGCGCTCGCCGCGAAGCCATCCGCGCCTTCAACGCCACCAGTCCTGTTCTGAAGAAAGGCATGGCGCTGACGCCAGTGAAGTTCGGCATCGCCTTCAACGTGACCCACTTCAACCAGGCCGGCGCGCTGGTCCACATCTACACCGACGGCTCCGTGCTGGTGAACCATGGCGGCACCGAAATGGGCCAGGGCATCAACACCAAGG
>NZ_JBFRDW010000828.1:0-2208 GCF_052113985.1 Pseudoduganella sp. RAF53_2
CTTCCACTCGGCCCGTCTGGGCGAGGCAGTGACTGGCTTCTCGCTGGCGACCCAGCAGCGCCTGGACGCGCTGACGCAGTCCTTCATCGGCAAAGGCTTCGATCCACTGACCGCTTCGGACAAGGCGCTGAAGGCAGTCGACAGCATCGTGCGCAGGGAATCGTTTGTGATGGCCTATAACGACGGCTTCTTTATCGTCGGCGGCATCCTGCTGTCCTGCATCCTGATCCTGTGGCTGTCCGACAAAGTGAAGTCGCCTTCGGGTGGCGGCGCTGGCGCTCACTAAGAATAAACGAGGTAAACGATATGAACTTCAAACAGATTGCACTGGCGGCGGCCGTTGGGCTGGCGCTGGCAGGCTGCAGCACGATTGGTCCGGACTTCAATGCGCCGGCCAATGTGAGCGACAGTGGCTTCCGTCACGCACCGGCTGGTGCGTCGGCGGAAAGCGCGCAGTTGCCGCAGCAATGGTGGTCCGTGTTCGGCGACGACACGCTGAACCGGCTTGAACAGCAGGCCTTGCGCGACAGCCCTTCCGTGAAAGCGGCTGCGCAGCGTCTGCTGCAGGCTGAAGCCCAGCTGGGCGTGGTGCGCGCGCAGGAAGGCCCGCAACTGGGCGTGAATGCGGGCGTGTCCAATTCGCGTACTTCCGCGAACACCTCGCAGGGCCTGGCGCTGGGACACCGTTCCATCAGCGGTAACAACTATTCGCTCGGCACCACCTTCTCCTACGAGATCGACTTGCTGGGCCGCGTGCGCCGCGCCGTGGAAGCGGCCGACGCGCAGGCGCTGGCAGCGCAGGCGGACCGCGATGGCGTGCTGCTTCTGCTGTCCTCGCAAGTGGCGCAGACTTACTGGCAGCTGCGCGGCCTGGATGCGGAAATCGGCATCCTGCGCGGTGCATTGGATACGCGCCGCGAGACTGAGGAGCTGGTGAACGCGCGCTTCAACGCCGGCTTGTCCAACGAACTGGATACTTCGCGTGCCCGCATCGAGCGCGCCAATGCGGAAGCGGATCTGGAAGAAGTCCAGCGTCAGCGCAATACGCTGGAGCATGGGCTGGCTGTGCTGCTGGGTGCATCGCCATCCACCACTGTGCTGCCTGCGGTGACTGGCCAGCTGCCGGCGCCGCCTGTGATCCCGGCTGGTCTGCCGGCGAACCTGCTGTCGCATCGTCCTGACCTGGCGGGCAGCGTGGCCACGATCAAGGCGGCCAATGCGAATGTGGGCGTGGCGGAAGGCGCGTTCTATCCTTCCTTCAGCCTGACCGGCAACTTCGGTTTCGCGTCGGAGAACCTGAGCGATATCGCCAAGGGCGGCTCGCGCAATTTCAGCATCGGGCCACTGGCCTTGTCGCTGCCGATCTTTGATGGTGGCCGCAACAAGTCGAATCTGGCGCTGTCGAAGGCGCGCTATGAGGAGGCGGTGGCGAATCACGAAGGCAAGCTGCTGACGGCATTGCGCGAAGTGGAAGATGCACTGTCGGACGTGCAGCAGCGGCAGCAGCAGGGTAAGGTGCAGGCGGTTGGCCGCGAGGCGGCAGCCCGCGCCTACCTGGTGGCGCGTACCCGCTATGAGCGCGGCATCTCGACCTACCTCGACGTGACCGACGCACAGCGCAGCGCGCTGGCTGCGGATCGCGCGGCGGTGCAGATTGATACGCAGCGCCTGCTGGCAGCGGTGTCCGTCGCCCGCGCCCTCGGCGCCGGCTGGCAGCCCGAAGGCGGCCTCGCCAAGCTGGCGCAGAAGTAACGTATTGGCGCGGAGGCAAAGCGTGCTAGGGTCTGACGCGGATGTCGGACATGCGCAGCATGTTCGATGTTCGGGTCTGACCCCTAAGTGTTAGCGGTATGGGGTCAGACCCCAACATCAACAAGGCTGCGCCTTGTCAATGTCGGCGTCAGACCCCCGATGCGCCGCGTGGCGGCCAGGGGGCGTCGGGGCCGAAGCGCTCTATCATGAAGTCCACAAACGACGTCAGCTTCGGCGTCGTGCGCCGGTCGCGCGAGTAGACCAGGTGCATGGGCCGCGCGGTGGGGATGTAATCCTCCAGCAGCCGCACCAGCCGTCCCTCGGCGATATCCTCGGCCAGCGTCATCTCCGCCTGCATGATGATTCCAAACCCCGTCAACGCCGCGCGGCGCACGGCCAGGCTGCTGTTGGCACGGAAGCGGCTGCGGGGAAGTGCGCGGCCATCCTTCTCTCCCT
>NZ_JBFRDW010000829.1:0-2197 GCF_052113985.1 Pseudoduganella sp. RAF53_2
GCGTAGGGCGGATCATTTGATCCGCCGTCATTTGGAGCGTTTATGCATAAACTGCTGTTCCTCCCCGCCCTGCTCCTGGCTGTATCGGCCCACGCCGAACAACAGCCGCGCAAGCTGGACAACTTTGTCGGCATCAACGTCAAAGGCCCCGTTAGTATGTCGGTCGAAGTCGGCAAGCCGCAATCGGTCACCATTAACGGCGACCCAGCCTTCATCAGCCGCGTGGAAACCGTGGTCGATGGCGGCGTGCTGCGCGTCACCTGGAACGAAAACGGCCCGAAAACCATCAAGGGCGAATCGAAAATCGTGGTGACCGTCCCTGCCCTGACCAGCTTCCGCGTGCAAGGCGCCGGTGAAGCAAATCTGCGCGGCGTCAGCGGTGAGCGCATCGACATCAGTTTCGAAGGCGCCGGCGCGCTGCATGCGGCCGGCCAGGTCAAGCTGCTGCGCCTGAAAGCCCAAGGTGTCGGCGAAGTCGATACCAGGAACCTGAAAGCCGAACGCGCCGACGTCAATTTCAACGGCATGGGCGACGTGGCCGTACATGCTAGCGACACGCTGAACCTCGTGGTGCACGGCATGGGCAACCTGAGCTACTACGGCCATCCGAAGACGGTCAATAAGTCGATCGGCGGCTTCGGCAGCGTCAACGCGAAGGACTGATCACTTTCGCGTGTTTCAGCTCGCGCGTAGGCTTGAAGCCCAGCGCTTCGTATAGCGCCTGCGCGCGTTTGTTCGCTGATCCCACATGCAGAAAGGGCTGCACGCCCTGCTGCTGCATATGGTGCATGCAGTCCAGCACCAGCAGCCTGGCCAGTCCGCGGCCCGTGAAGCCGGGATGCGTACACACTGCGCTCACTTCGCGCATCGCGCCCAGGTCCATGCGTTCACCGGACATGGACACCAGCTTGTCCTGTTCGTGAATACCGATATAACGCCCCATCAAACCGGTACGCGTGCGGAAGTAGCCGGGAAAGGCGATATTGGTCAGCTCCACCATCTGCGGATCATCCTGCGCCAGTTCGCGGATCATGCTGCGATCCGGCGCCGGCACCGCCCCACCTTCGTACACCATCTGCAGCACGTTCGACAGCGGCTGCAACGACCAGCCATCCAGCAGCGCCGGGAAAACGCCCAACACATAGTAATCGCCAGTCATGGACGCGACGTCGGCCGGCATGCCCTCTTCCGGCACCGCCAGAAAAAGCGCTACATCGGCCGGATAGCGGCGGGCCGCCCCGGCCGGAATGTTAAAATGCTCATGCGCCGAAGTCAGCGCAGCCCAGATCGGGTTTTCCAAATTCTGCATACTGTTTATCCCAATGAGTAACTTCCCTGCCTGCCCTAAATGCCAGTCCGAGTATACCTATGAAGACGGCAGCAACTACATCTGCCCCGAGTGCGGCCACGAATGGTCCGCCACCGCGGAAGCGGCTGTGGAAACCGCACGCGTCTATCGCGACGCCGCCGGCAACCTCCTGCAGGATGGCGACACTGTCACCGTTATCAAGGACTTGAAACCAAAAGGTTCGGGCGGCGTGATCAAGCAAGGCACCAAGGTCAAGAACATCCGCCTGGTCGACAGCGATCACGATATCGACTGCAAGATCGACGGCTTCGGCGCCATGAGCCTGAAGTCCGAGTTCGTGAAGAAGGTGTGACAATTCGCGTACATTTGCGACGAAATAGTATCGTATAGTCAAGCCTTCTTTCATCATAGGAGGCTGTCCATGAAAAGAGCGCTGATTGCCCTCGGCATCACGATGCTGTTCTCCACCGCCCACGCTGTCAGCCCAATGGGCGAGAAGAGAGACGAATCCAGCGCCATCATGGACGTCAACGCTGCCGGTGAAACGGTCGGCGAAATCAAGGACGAAGACGGCAACCGCCGCGCCATCCTGATCTCCAATGGACGCAATATCGAAATCGGCACGCTCGGCGGCAATGAGAGCGTGGCCAACGCGATCAACAATTCCGGTCTGGTCACAGGCGCTGCACTGACCGCAACCAACGCCTGGCACGCTTACCGTTACGACGAAAGCCTGCGCATGCGCGACCTGGGCACGCTGGGCGGCAATAGCAGCGTGGGCACGGCCATCAATGATCAGGGCCATGTAGTCGGCTATGCGGATACCCCTGACGGCACTTTCCATGCGTTTGTCGATAACGGTGTTGGCATGCTGGACCTGGGCACTTT
>NZ_JBFRDW010000830.1:0-2195 GCF_052113985.1 Pseudoduganella sp. RAF53_2
GCACAGCGACTTGCCGCTGCCGGTCGGCATGACGGCAAGCGTGTCGCGTCCCGCCAGCACACTATCGATCACGCGCTGCTGGCCGCTCCGCAGCTGGTCTACGCCAAATACATTGCGCAGCAGGCCGCGGATCAGCTGCGTGCGCGTCTGGCCCTTAATTGATTTTCCCATGCTGGCACTGTAGGCCACCGGGGATGCGCACGTTATCGGACGGCGGCTGCCATCGCCGTAGGATTAATGCTCAGCAGGAGGGTTGAGCGCAGCTTCCAGCTCGGCCAGTTCATAAGGCTTGCGTAGCATGCTGGCTGGGAATTCCAGTTGATCAAGGGCTTCCTTGCCGTAGCCGGTCGAGAAGATCACGCGCAGCGGCTGCTGCGTCAGCGCGCGCCGCGCCAGTTCGATGCCGGAAATGCCCGGCAGGCTGACGTCAGTGAACAGGATATCGAAGTGCTGCTGCGCGATCAGCTCCAGCGCGGCCTCGCCATTGCCAACACCAGTCACCGTATGGCCCAGCATGCCGATCAGCTCGCAGACCATCTGCAGGGAATCGGGATTATCTTCCACCACCAGGATGCGCATCGATGCCTCACGCGCGGCGATATCTGTCGCTGTCATTGCCGGCGCTTCGGGCATCGTGCGCTGATCCAGCACTTGCCGCAGCTTGCGTGCCAGCTCGTCGCGCTGATAGGGTTTGCTTAACAATTCCAGGCCTTCGTCGAGGCGGCCGCCATGCACGATGGCGTTCTGCGGATAGCCGGATGTGAACAGCACCGCCAATTCCGGCCGCAGCTCGCAGGCGATGCGCGCCAGATCAGGGCTGCGCACGGAACCGGGCATGACCACATCGGTGAACAGCAGGTCGATCGGCGTCGTCCCGTGCAGGATACGCAAGGCCTCCTCGCCGTTCTGCGCCTGCAGCACGCGGTAGCCCAGCGTGCAGAGCATGTCATACACCACGGCGCGCACGCCCGGATCGTCTTCCACCACGAGGATGGTTTCCGTGCCGCCGGTCACCGGGCTGCTCAGGTCGTGCACGGTGTTCTCTTCTTCATTCATCATGGAACGGGGCAAATAGATTTTGACACTCGTTCCCTGTCCAGGTTCACTATAAATCTTGATGTGGCCGCGGCTTTGCTTGACGAAGCCATACGCCATCGACAGGCCCAGTCCGGTGCCCTCGCCTTCCGGCTTCGTCGTGAAGAAAGGCTCGAAGGCGCGCTCCACCACTTCCGGCGACATGCCGCAGCCGGTGTCCGTCACGGCCAGCATCACGTAAGGGCCGGACGGCACGTCGACCAAGCGGTTGACGTAGTATTCGTCCAGCACGGCATTGCCCAGCTCAATGGTCAGGCGGCCCGTACCGCCCATGGCATCGCGCGCATTGATGGCCAGGTTCAGGACGACCGCCTCGATTTGCGCCGGGTCCACCAGCGTATTCCACAAGCCGCTGCCGACCACGGTGACCAGTTCCACCGCTTCGCCGATGGCATTACGCAGCAGCTCCTCCATCTCGCCGACCAGGCGGCCCAGATCGGTCACCACCGGGCGCAGCGGCTGGCGCCGCGCAAACGCCAGCAGCTGGCTGGACAGCTTGGCGCCGCGGTCCACTGCATCCTGCGCCATCTCCACGCGGCGCCGCGCGACATCGTTGTTCCGCATCTGCATTTGCAGCATTTGCAGATTGCCGGCGATGATCTGCAGAACGTTGTTGAAATCGTGCGCCACGCCTCCCGTGAGCTGGCCCACCGCTTCCATCTTCTGCGACTGGCGCATGGCTTCTTCGGCTTTGCCGCGCTCGGCAATTTCGCGGCCTACGCGTTCTTCCAGCGTATCGTTCAGCTCGCGCAGCGCGACTTCGACGCGGCGGCGCTCGGTGATGTCGGTCTTCACGGCGATCAGTGCCAGCGGACGGCCCTGCTCATCATCCAGCCTGCTCATGCTGGACGAGACCCAGACCCAGTCGCCATCCGGCCGGTAGTAGCGCTTCTCCAGCGTGAACGGCACGCCGGTCTTCAGCAGCTGTTCGACCCGCGCGCGGTTCTCCGCCATGTCATCCGGGTGAATCAGGTCGTCCATGTGCAGGCCGAGCAGGTCGGGTTCGCTGCGCCCCAGCATCTGGCACAGTGCATCGTTGACGCGGGCGAAGCGGCCATCCAGCGTCAGTTCGGACAGGCCCACCGAGGCTTGCGCGAAGA
>NZ_JBFRDW010000831.1:0-2191 GCF_052113985.1 Pseudoduganella sp. RAF53_2
GCTCGCGCTCCTCTCCTGCCACCGGTTCGGCAAAGTCCATGTAGAGGAAGCACTCATTGCCTTCGCGGGTGCGGTAGTAGCAAGCGTAGTAGTTCTCGCCGTAATGGTCCTGCTGCTCGATCATGCAGCGCGTGAAGGCATCGCGTACAGCAGGCGGCAAATGGTCCAGGGTTTCCTGCGGCGCCAGGTCGGCGTAGGCGGCGGTGGCGGCCAGCACCTGCAGGCGTCCGTTCTGCTGGGCGGCAGCGTAGGCATTCAGGCGGCTGGCGCACACGCCCTGCCCTTCGTGTCCCAGCACGGCAGCTGCCTGCTCCAGTACCGCGGACGCGAAATGACGCAGATTGTCGGAATCGCAGACCTGGGTGATGGCGTCCACGGAACGGCGCAGGCCAGCGCGGGCACGCTCCAGGCGCATCAGGTCGCGGTAGGCGCCCAGGCCGGCATAGAACACGGCACTGAGCTTGGCGTGCGTCAGTTCGGTCTTTTCGCGGTAATCGTTTATATCATATCCGCGCAATACCACGGCTTGCGGCGCCTGGCCCGGCTGGCCGGTACGCAGCACGATGCGCGCCAGAGGATCGCCCAGTTCTTCGCGGATGTAGCGCACCAGATCCAGCCCTGCGTGTTCGCTCTCCATGACGACGTCGAGCAGGATCAGGGCAAACTGGCCGGGACGGGTGTAGATGCTGCGCGCCTGGGCGCCGGAATAGGCGTGGGTGAAGTGGACCGGGCGGCCCTCGAAGCTGAAGTCGCCCATGACCAGGCCGGTAACCTGGTGTACGGCTTCTTCATCGTCCACCACCAGGATTTCCCACGGCGAAGGCGCGGCACCGGCAGCAGGCGCCGCGGCATCCTCCTCGAACAGCATTTCGTCATCGACCATGCCGCCTCTCCCGCAGATTGGGCTTTATTGCCGATTATATATCTATAGCCAGCCGGCGCGGCGGAATCTGCGGTAGACGTAGATGCATGTTGCGAACATGACGCCAAGCGCCGACGGGTAGCCCCAGCGCCAGTCCAGTTCCGGCATGTTCTTGAAGTTCATGCCCCAGATGCCGGCAAAGGCTGTCAGCACCGCGAAAATGGCGGCCCATGCCGCCAGGCGCTTGTTGACCTCGCCCTCTTCCAGCGCCACCATGGAGAGATTGACCTGGATGGCAGTGCCGATGGTGTCGCGGATGGTATCGAGAATGCCATTGATGCGGTACAGGTGGTCATGCACATCGCGGAAGTATTCCTGGCTATTCATGCACACCGCAGGCACACGCCCGCCATGCAGCTTGCCGATGGCGTCCAGCAGCGGCGCCACGCAGTGCCGCATCAGCATGACCTTGCGCTTCAGGGCATACAGGCGCTGGATGCTGTCGCGCTGCGAACCGCGGATGAAGATGCGCTCCTCGATCTGCTCCAGTTCCAGCTCGAAGGTATCGACAATCGGGAAGTAGCGGTCGACCACCGCGTCCATCAGGGCGTACAGCACGAAGCCCGAGCCTTGCTTGAGCAGATGCGGTTCGTGTTCGGCGCGGGCCCGCACGCCGAGGAAGTCCTTGGCGCTGCCCTGACGGTTGGACAGCACGAAATTCGGCCCGACGAAGATATCGACTTCGCCCACAGCCAGTTCATCGTCTTCGGTGAGCTCCAGCATCTTCACCACCACGAACAGGGAATCGCCGTACTCTTCAATCTTGGGCCGCTGATGGCCGCGCAGGGCGTCTTCCACCGCCAGTTCGTGCAAGCCGAATTCGACCCGCATGATTTGCAGTTCTTCGAAACTGGCGTCGCGCAGGGCGACCCACACAAACGTATCCTGGCGGGCGACGTATTCGCTGATGTCCTCTACCGGGATGTCAGCCAGCTTGCGGCCTTCCTCGTAGGCGACACAATTAATCAGCATGGTTTCTCACAATAAAAAAGCTCCGGGGTGTGCAACCCGGAGCTTACCCGAAAACCTGCTGGTCAGTCGTCCTTGGCGCCGTCGATGCCCAGTTCCGCAATCTTGCGGGTGATGGTGTTGCGGCCGATGCCGAGGCGGATCGCCGCATCGTTCTTGCGGCCGTGGGTGTATTTCAGCGCGGTGCGGATCAGCGCCGATTCGAACTGGCGGCCCAGCACGGCCATCACTTCCTGCTGGCCGGAGGACAGCATGCCGGCCGCCTGCAGCTCCAGCAGACTAAGCCAGCCATCCGGCGAC
>NZ_JBFRDW010000832.1:0-2189 GCF_052113985.1 Pseudoduganella sp. RAF53_2
GCTAATTGCCATGATGTGTGTCTCCTCCATTTATTTAGAATGCCAAATACATAACCGGCATCATGGAGTCTGGACTCTTAACCTTACGTCATGCTTGCTTGAAACTTACGCAAAACTTACAAAAATATTAGCGAACGACCGTGCTTTAATGTGTTATTCTCGATGGATACATTATCAAGGAGACTCCAAATGACTGATGCCGTCATCGTATCGACCGCCCGTACCGGCCTGGCGAAATCCTGGAAAGGCGCCTTCAACATGACCCATGGCGCAACCCTGGGCGGCCACGTGCTGCAGGCGGCAATCACCCGCGCCAATATCGAGGCGGGCGAGATCGAAGACGTGATCATGGGCTGCGCCAATCCGGAAGGCGCGACCGGCGGCAATATCGCGCGCCAGATCGCCATCCGCGCCGGCGCACCCGTTACCGTGCCGGGCATGACCATCAACCGTTTCTGCTCGTCTGGCCTGCAAACCATCGCCACCGCAGCTCAGCGCATCATCGCGGGCGAAGGCGAGATTTATGCGGCGGGCGGCGTGGAGTCGATCTCCTGTGTGCAGCAGGAGATGAATATGCACATGTATAAGGACGTCTGGCTGAATCAGCACAAGCCGGAAATCTATCTGCCGATGCTGCAAACGGCGGAAATCGTGGCCAAGCGTTATGGCATCAGCAAGGAGCGCCAGGACGAATACGGCGTGCAAAGCCAGCAGCGCGCGGCTGCCGCCCAGGCGGCCGGCCTGTTTGACGCTGAAATCGTGCCGATGACCACCGTGATGGGCGTGGCCGACAAGTCGACCGGCACCCTGGGAACGCGCGAAGTGACCATCTCGGCCGACGAAGGCATCCGCGCCGATACGACGCTGGAAGGCGTGTCCAAGATTCGCACTGCGATGCCGGGCGGTGTGATCACGGCGGGCAACGCCAGCCAGTTCTCGGATGGCGCCTCGGTTGCGGTGTTGATGAGCGATCGGGCGGCAGCGGCGAAAAGCCTGACGCCGCTGGGTATCTTCCGCGGCTTTGCCGTGGCCGGCTGCGAGCCGGACGAAATGGGCATCGGCCCGATCTTCGCGGTGCCGAAGCTGCTGAAGAAAGCCGGTCTGAAGGTCGAGGACATCGGCCTATGGGAATTGAACGAAGCCTTTGCCGTGCAGGTGCTGTACTGCGCCGACAAACTGGGCATCCCGATGGATCGCCTGAATGTGAACGGCGGCGCGATCGCAGTGGGCCACCCTTACGGCGTATCCGGCGCGCGCATGACCGGCCACGCACTGATCGAAGGCAAGCGCCGCGGCGCCAAATACGTGGTGGTCACCATGTGTATTGGCGGCGGCCAGGGTGCGGCAGGCCTGTTCGAAATCGTCTGATCGCGCGAGGCGCCATGCAATCGAAACTGCTGTCGCGCCGGGACGTCGAATTTCTCCTGTATGAATGGCTGGACGTGAAGGCGCTAACAGCGCGTCCACGCTTCCAGGACCACAACCGGGAGAGCTTCGACGCCGCCCTCGATACCGCCGAACAGATCGCGACCGAGCTGTTCGCCCCCCACAACAAGAAGAATGACCAGCAGGAGCCGCACGTTGGCCCCGACGGCGCCGTGCGGATCATCCCTGAGGTGAAACAGGCGCTGGATGCCTTCTCGGCGGCAGGTCTGATGGCGGCGGGCCACGACTACGAACAGGGCGGCATGCAGCTACCTTATGTTGTGGACCGCGTGCTGGCCGGCTACTTCACGGCTGCCAATGTCGCGACAGCTGCCTACACCTTCCTGACGATGGCGAATGCAAACACGCTGCTCAAATGTGGTTCGCCGGAGCAGATCGAGCGCTACGTCATGCCGATGCTGGAAGGCCGCTATTTCGGCACCATGTGCCTGTCCGAGCCGCAGGCCGGTTCCAGCCTGTCCGACATTACCACGCACGCAGAAGCGGATGGGGAAGGGCGGTATCGCCTGCGCGGCAACAAGATGTGGATCTCCGCCGGTGAACACGAATTGGCCGAGAACATTGTCCATCTCGTTCTGGCCAAGATTCCGGACGCGCACGGCAAACTGATCCCCGGTGTGAAAGGGATTTCGCTGTTCCTCGTGCCGAAATTCCTACCCGATGGCGAGCGCAATGACATCGCGCTGGCAGGCTTGAACCACAAGATGGGTAATCGGGGAACGACCAACTGCCTGCTCAACTTC
>NZ_JBFRDW010000833.1:0-2175 GCF_052113985.1 Pseudoduganella sp. RAF53_2
GTATCCGGGTCCGGCACCGCCACGGTCGGCGTACGCACCAGGTCACGCACGTAGTCGTACTTGCTCAGCGCGACTTCCCAGTCGAAGCTGCCACGGGCATGGGTCTTCAGCGAGAGGCCCTGCATGATGTGCTCAAGATCGCCGCGGCTTGGCGCGAAATCGGAAGGCAGCAACGTGAAGCGCTTGCCATTGATATTAATGTCGCCCTTGTAGACCGGATTACCTGCCGCGTCGCGCAGATAGGATTCCGAACTGCGCACGGCATCGTTCTGCCACCAGCCCAGCGTGTAGCTGGCGCGCAGCGTCGGCGACAGGTCGTAGGCCAGCTTCACCTTGGCGTGATCCTGCACCGTGTGAATCTGATTGGTGCTGCCGAGGATGTACCAGTCCTTGTTGGCTGGGTTCCTGTCCGCCACCGCGCCCGTCACCGGCACGCCTGCCGTGCTGTTGACGCCCGCAGATAGCAGCTTGTTGGCAAAGGCGATCGGCTGCCCATCGCTATTCAGGCGCGACACGTCCACCCACCACGACAGCGCGCCGTTGCGATTGCCCAGCGAGGCGCTGCCCTGGCGGCCGTAATGATGCGAATCCGTCGCGTACTGCTCGAAGCCCTGCGCAAAGGCGTTGACCTTCACGTGCGCTTCCAGTTTGGTCGGCATGCGGGTCTGGTAGTCCACCACTGCGCCAACCGAGCTGCCCGCGTAGGCTGCAGAGAACGGGCCATACAGCACATCGACGCGCTCGATTTCTTCCGGCGTCACTAGGCCCCAGCGCGGCGTGAACGTCGCACCATTGCCCAACAGATTTGACAGCAGAATGCCATCCGCGTACACCAGCGAACGCGCGCTGTTGCCGGTGCCGGAGGCGCGGCTGGCCAGTACGGCGTGATCGTAATCGCCTGCATAGCGCTTGCGCACATTCAGGCTTGGCAGGTATTTCAGCGCGTCCTCGGCGTCCACCGCGTTGATGCGATCTTCAATCTGCTCGCCAGTGATGCCCTCAATCGTGGTCGGAATCTGCGTCGGCAGCGAGGTTGGACGGCCGCCCGTCACGGTCACCACGTGGTCCGCGTGCGCCGCGCAGGAAAGGCCCATCGCCGCCAGCATCGCTGCCAGCGGTTTGTATTTCAGTTGCATAGGGACTCCTTAGTGGTGCGCGTGTTCGCTCGGCGCGGCAGGCTGAATCTCCAGCGCTGGCGCCGGGTTCTTGCCGCCAGGCGTGGTCTCATCCCAGCCCTCGCTGCCCTTTTCACAGACCTGCGCCACTTTGAAGTAGCGTGTGCCGGTGTCGGCGGGCAGTTTTACCTGCATCACAAATTCGTCGTAATACTCGTCCGGTAGCGGGCCGCCAGTCCAGGTCACGCTGTTCGGCGTAGTCTTGATTTGCCAGCCCTGCTTGGGCATCGGCTTGGCGCCGTTGACGCCTTCCGGCAGTGTGACGGTGATTTCACGCGTCGGGCTGCCCTTGCAGCCATGGCCTACGCGGAAGGTCAGCTTCTGGTAGCTGCCGGCGGTAGCGGTTTTCTGTTCCAGCGTGATGTGGGCGTGTGCCGACGTGGCCAGCAGCGCAGCTGCGGCGATCAGAATGCGTTTCATGTTGTGGCCTTTCAGTGCTGCGCGGGGCTGTAGCCCAGCGGTTTGACCGGCACCTGCACTTCAACGTTGGTGCGCTTCTTGTCTTTCTTGTTTTCGACCACGAGGGTCATCGGCACGGTTTCGCCTTCTTTCAGCTGGCGTTTCAACTGCATCAGCATCACGTGGTAGCCGCCGGACGCCAGCGCCACCGGCTTGCCTGCCGGGAGATCGACGCCATCGACCGGCGCCATATTCATACGGTCGCCCTTCATCTTCATCTGGTGGATTTCAGCATCGGCGACTGGAGTGCGCACTTCGACCAGGCGCGCGTCCTGGGCCGATTGCAACTGCATGAAAGCGCCAGAGGCTTTCGCTGCGGGCACGGTGGCCCGAATCCATGGGTCTTTGACGGTAACTTGCGCGCTTGCGGAAGCGGCAAAAGCGATCGACATTGCGAACGCGAGGAAATGCTTGTTCATTGTTTTCTCCTGAATTGAGGTTAGTCGGATAATTCAGGAGAGCGCGGGCGGACCTCGCGGGTTGGACGTCGACCACACCTGCAACGGTGCGGGCGACTGGTAGAACAGCAGTGGACGCAGGG
>NZ_JBFRDW010000834.1:0-2155 GCF_052113985.1 Pseudoduganella sp. RAF53_2
CGCTGATGCTGGTTGACTCCAACGGCCAGATCATCGCCCAGATGCCCGCCAGTACAGGCAGCGATCACGATCCACTGCCAATCGGTGACTGGAAAGTGAATGGCGTCGCGCGCAATCCGCCCTTCCACTACAACCCCAAGCTGTTCTGGGACGCGAAACCTGACGAAACCAAAGCGACGATTCCGCCAGGTCCGAATAACCCTGTCGGCGTGGTCTGGATCGATTTGTCGAAGGACCACTACGGCATTCACGGCACGCCGGAACCTGGCAATATCGGCCGTACGCAATCGCACGGATGCATCCGCCTCACGAACTGGGATGCGGCGCTCGTTGCGGACGCGGTCACGCCCGGCTTTGCGGTCGTGCTGAAAGAATGAGGAGGCCTTATGCGACCACTCGGCATTCTTATCCTCGGCGCTGTGATTGGCGCGGGAGGGACCATCGCCTATCTGAACCAGGTGCCGCTGCCGCGCACTGATACTGCGGAACCGGCGGCACCCACAACACCGGCACTGCCTGCGCCGCCGCAGCAGGCGGCGCCAACACCGCAGCCCGCGCCGGCACCTGCGACCGATTCCGAATCGCACGGAACGCCGCCGTACACCACGCCCGGCCAGGCAGCGGCCAATTACGCGAACGTGCCTGACACCAGCGGCGCGTCGATCGGCGGCGTCACCGCCGGACCCAATGCGCCGATCTCGGAACTGCAGGTGCCCGTCGCTGGCGTGACCGTCGGCCAGTTGAGCGACACCTTCAACCAGCCGCGCGGCACCGAACGCAAACACGAGGCGCTGGACATCCTCGCGCCGCGCGGCACGCCGGTGCTGGCGGCTGCGGACGGGACGGTGGTCAAACTGTTCAACAGCAAACCGGGCGGGCTGACGGTGTACGTGTTCGATCCAACCGAACGCTATTCCTACTACTACGCCCACCTGGACCACTACGCCAACGCGCTACAGGAAGGCCAGCACATCAAGCGCGGCGACCTGCTCGGCTATGTGGGCTCCACCGGCAATGCCGATGCGAACACGCCGCATCTGCATTTTGCGATGTTTGAATTAGGTCCGGAAAAGCATTGGTGGCAAGGGACGCCAATCGATCCCTATCCCATGTTCAGCCGTCACCAGTGACGCACGCGCCCAGTGTCCATATGGACGAACTGGGATGTCGGATAGTAGCCAACTCCCCCGCCCTTCAACGCCATCGCGGCCTTGTGCAGTTGCGCCAGGTCGCGTCCCGGCATGCGGATGTCGATCGCCTTGGCTTCCATGTGCATGCTGTGCTTTGCCACACCGCCGCTGCGATCGGCCAGCATCTGATTGGTTTCCGGTGAACGATAGCCTGAGATCACGTGAATCACCTCGTTATTGCTGAACTGCGAGCTGACCTTGTTCAGCAGGAGCAGCAACTCGGGGTCCATCTCCGCGATCTTGTTGTTGTAGTGGTCGCGCAGCAGGTGATTGATATCCTGCAGAGCATCGGGAATGAACTGGCCGCCGGCCCAGAACATGGTGCGCAGGGTTTCGCCGGTGTGGGTGTTGTAGAAGCGCAGGCTGCGCTCGTGGGGTGCCGCGATGGCCGCCCGCGCCAGGGATGGCAGGCTCAATGCAGAAGCCAGCGCCACCGAACTCTTGAGAAAAGATCTACGCTGATTCATGGCTTCATGATACCGGCCACGACATTTTGATGTTTTTATGGCGCGCGGCAAGAATTTACCATATACTTGATTACTCAAGCATCACTCATGGATAAATCATGGATCAAGCACTCGATTTCTGCCTGCGCCTGGCGCGGGCCAATGCGGCGATTGTGCGCCGCCTCGACACCGTACTCGGCGGCCACCACGGCCTGAGTTTCAGTGATTTCATGCTGTTGCAGCACCTGGCGCGCGCGCCAGGCGGACGCTTGCGCCGCGTCGACCTGGCCGAACGCCAGGGCCTGACCGCCTCCGGCGTCACCCGCACCCTGCTGCCGCTAGAAAAAACCGGCTGGGTGGCACGGCAGGCCGACGAGCGCGATGCGCGCGTCGGCTATGCCGTCATCACTCCCGCTGGACATGTATTACTCGACAACGCTACGCTGACAGCTCGTGAAGCGTGCGACGAATTACTGCGTCATTCACGACCTGACCAGCTGGACGCCTTAAGCGCCGTGC
>NZ_JBFRDW010000835.1:0-2145 GCF_052113985.1 Pseudoduganella sp. RAF53_2
CCGCAAGGCGGCGGAAGATGCGGCGCTGGCCGACAAGATCCGCAAATCCGATGGCGTGTATTTCGTCGGCGGCGACCAGGGCCGCATCACCAAGGCGCTGGTGCGCGAGGATGGCACGCATACGGCGGCGCTGGATGCGGTCTGGGATCTGTACCGCCGTGGCGGCGTGATCGCCGGCTCGTCTGCTGGCGCAGCCATCATGAGTTCGACCATGTTTTCCAATCCCAAGGCCATCCTGGCGATGCTGCAGACCGGCATCGCCGACGGCAAGGAACTGGCGCCGGGTCTGGGCTTCATCGGCGACGATATCTTTGTGGATCAGCACCTGCTGGTGCGCGGCCGATTCGCGCGCATGATTCCGGCCATGATGGCCAAGGGTTACCAGATCGGTCTGGGCATCGATGAAGACAGCGCCATGGTGGTCACCGCCAAGCGCGAGGTGGAAATCATCGGCTACAAGGGCGCCATGCTGATCGACCTGACCCGCGCCGAAACGGATAAGGAAAATCCGAATTTCAACGTCAGCAACGTCTCGATCAGCTATCTCGATCGCGGCGACAAATTCAATATCGCCACGCGCATGTTCATCCCTTCGACGGACAAGGCGGGCGGCCGGCTCGACCCGCTGCACCCGTCCAGCCGCGGCGCCGTGTTCAGCAACGATGTACTCGGCAATAGCGCCGTGGTGGATCTGATGGAGCGCCTGATCGACAGCGATCAGCAGGAGGCGGTTGGCATCGCCAGCGGCAATCCGCGCATTGACAAGACCGACATGGGCTTCGAATTCCGCTTCACCAAGACGCCTGAGAGCGTGGGGTATGTCTCAGCCGTGGCGGATGCCTATTCCATCCTGAATATCCGCCTGGACATCCGTCCCATCGAGCTCTACCGCCCGCTCTACAAATATCGCTGAAAAAATCTGAATCCAGCCGGTCCCCGGCTGCGTATATAGCCATGCTGCACCTTCCTATCCACTATCCAGGGGATGAACATGGCTACTTTGCTGAAGAGAGTGCTGGCGCTGGCGATTGCCGCCGCCGCGCTGCCACCGGCGATGGCGTCCAGCCACCGCGAAGCTCCATTCATTACCAAGAATCCGAAAGCTGATGCGACGGACTTCTATATGTTCCGTAGCTACGAGCCGGGACGCGAGCAATTCGTTACCTTAATCGCCAATTATGTTCCTTTGCAGGATGCATATGGCGGTCCGAATTTCTTCCAGATGGACCCGGACGCGCTGTACGAGATCCACATCGATAACAATGGCGATGCGAAGGAAGACCTGACCTTCCAGTTCCGCTTCACCAATACCAACAAGGACGGCGCGTTCACAGTGGGCGGGCAGAAGGTATCCATTCCACTCGTGATCAATGGCGGCCCGATTAACGACGTCAATCCCGCCGGCTTGAACGTGCGCGAGACGTATTCGGTGACCGTGGTGCGCGGCGATCGCCGTGGCGGGCAACGCGCGATGGTCAGCAATGCAGCCAACGGCAGCACAGTGTTCGATAAGCCGGTGGACAATATCGGCAACAAGTCGATTCCCAATTACGCGGCGTATGCGGCCAAGCATGTGTACACGGTGAATATTCCTGGCTGCAGTGTGCCGGCGCGCATGTTCGTTGGCCAGCGCAAGGACCCGTTTGTGGTCAATCTTGGCGAGACTTTTGACCTTATCAACATCAAGGCCCCGGCAGTGGAATTTCTGGCGAATGCCGAGAAGAATGCACGCGATGATCTGGACGATAAGAATGTGACGTCGCTGGAGCTGGAGATTGCTGCTTCCTGTCTCACGGCAGGCAATGAGCCGGTGATCGGCGGCTGGAYGACCGCCAGCTTGCGCCAGGGACGCCTGATCAATCCTCTCGGCGGCTCGCGTGATGGCGGGGCGTGGACGCAGGTGTCGCGGCTTGGCATGCCGCTGGTGAACGAGGTGGTGATTGGGCTGAAGGACAAGGACAAGTTCAATCACAGTAAGCCTTCCGGTGATGCGCAGTTTGCCACTTACGTGACCAATCCGACCTTGCCAGCCCTGGTCGAGGTGTTGTTTGGCAGCGCAGGCGCCAAGGCGCCGACCAATTTCCCGCGCAATGATCTGGTGACTGCTTTCCTCACCGGCGTGCCGGGTTTGAATCAGCCGAAGAA
>NZ_JBFRDW010000836.1:0-2142 GCF_052113985.1 Pseudoduganella sp. RAF53_2
GGCCACACCAGCCTTGTACCATTGGTAGGTCAGGTCGTCACCGGAAGCCAYAACGGCCAGGGTGGCCGAAGCGCCAAGCGCCACGGAAACGGTCGCAGGCTGGGTGGTGATGGCAGGTGCAGTGGATGCGGTGGCCGTCGTGCTCGAACCGCTACCGCCACCACAGGCGGCCAGCGTCGAGCACACGAGGACCGCCGCCAGCGCGAGCGCAGGCGTATGGCGATTCAAGGCTTTCTCCTTTTACTGGTAAGGCCATAAGTGTAGAAAGCCCGGCGCACGCCATGGGCCGCCTTTACCCAACTTTACATCCTCACAACTTGTTGTTACAGAAAGCTACACGCTGAAAAGATGGCAGACGAACATCAGGCGCCGGCGCGGACTTCCACTGCGGTCAGGCGATCGGCAAAGTCGTGGTTCACATCGCGGTGCCCGACTTCATCCTGACGCACGGCCAGGACCACGTCGCGCAGACGGGCATTGGCGGACAGCTTCCAGTAATCGATGGCGATGTCCGGCGCCGGCACATTGTCCACGCGGCCGGCGTCAATCTCGGCCAGGTAAAGCGTGTAGCTGATCACGGCCTGCTCCTCGAAGTAGCCCACCAGACGGTGTGCAGTGCGCGGCGAAGTCAGATACAGCATGAAGAAGGCGATAAAGAACAGCGCCTGCACCACCAGGATCACCAGGCGTTCAAACCAGTTGGGCTTTGCGATCTGCACAAACGTCATCAGGTGCATACGTTCATTTTCTGCCTCATCCARCAATGTGCGAATCCAGCCGTGGTCATCGATCATCCAGCGCAGGCAACGCAGATGCACCAGCATGCCACCCACCATGCCCGGCACGGCGGCCACCGTTTCCAGCACTATCGCGCGGTTGCCATAGCGCTTGGCGAAGAAGGTATCAGCGAAGAAGCGCAAAGTCATGGTGATGCCCAGGGCGATGCGGTCGGACAGGTTGCTTACGGCACGATGCTCGTTCATTTTTTTCTCCGTTTCGTTAAATCATGCAGACAGAATACATCTTTAAGATTGCGCGGTCAACAGGGCGCCCAAGCTTGCAAAACAGGTAAAATGGCAAGCTTCGGCCGCGCTGGCGGCTTGCATTACCGACAACACTGAAATGACCACCCTGCCATCCGAAATCAACGCCGCCGCCGTCAAGAACAGCCCCGCTGAAAAAGTCACCCCAATGATGCAGCAATACCTGCGCATCAAGGCCGAGTATCCAACGATGCTGGTCTTCTATCGCATGGGCGACTTCTATGAGCTGTTTTTTGACGATGCCGAGAAGGCGTCGCGTGTGCTCGGCATTACGCTGACCGCGCGCGGCACGCAGAACGGCGTGCCGATCAAGATGGCGGGCGTGCCTTTCCATTCGCTGGACGGCTACCTGGCCAAGCTGGTCAAACAGGGCRAATCCTGCGCGATCGCGGAGCAGATTGGCGATCCGGCCCTGGCCAAGGGGCCGGTGGAGCGCAAAGTGGTGCGCGTGGTGACGCCGGGTACGCTGACCGATTCGGACCTGCTGCCGGAGAAGTCCGAGCGTCCGCTGCTGGCCCTGAGCCAGATCAGCAATCGCAAGGTATTCACCATGGGCCTGGCCTGGCTGTCGCTGGCTTCGGGCGCACTGAAGCTGATGGAATTTTCGGGCGACCAGCGCCAGGTGAACACCCGCCTGCAGCAGGAGCTGGAGCGCATCGCGCCGGCGGAGATCCTGCGCGCCGATGGCGGCGACCTGTTTGACGACATCACCACCTGCCACGTGAACAATGTGCCGGAGTGGCACTTCGACGTGGTACACGGCCAAAAGGCCCTGCTGGACCAGCTGGGCGTGGTCACGCTGACCGGCTTCGGCGCGGAAGGCCTGGGCGCTGCGTTTGGCGCAGCAGGCGCTCTGCTGCGTTATGCCCAGGCGACGCAAGGCCGCGGCCTACAGCACGTGAAGTCGCTGACCTGCGAAACGGAAAACGAATACATCGGCCTCGATGCCGCCACGCGCCGCAATCTGGAGCTGACGGAAACCATCCGTGGCCAGGAATCCCCTACCCTGTTCTCGCTGCTGGATCACTGCCGCACGGCGATGGGCTCGCGCATGCTGCGCCACTGGCTGCATCACGCAAAGCGCGACCAGTCGGTGGCC
>NZ_JBFRDW010000837.1:0-3552 GCF_052113985.1 Pseudoduganella sp. RAF53_2
GGCTGTCCATGTCGATGTGGATGTTGAGCTGCTCGCCCGAGCGTCCGATCAGGAAAGGCAGGCGCTCCATCGCCATCGGGATGTAGTTCACATCCCAGCCCTGCGGACCGAGATACAGATTCTCGTCTTCCTGGAATCCCAGCAGCGCCACGGGTTCGAAGCCGAAGCCATCTTCCGTCTTGCGGAACACGATGGGGTAATGGGTTTGCAGGTCGCGGAACTCGCGCGGGAAGGTGGCGCAGGTCATCGCGTTATCGCCATACTTTTCCCCGCGTTCGGTGATGATGCGCAGGTTCTGATGGTCGACGTTATTAAGCATTACGATATTGGTCATGGTGTCTCTGTTGTTATAGGGCCGGGCGGATCAGCGCCGCGCCAGGCCATGTCGTTGAATGTGCGCCAGCAGTTCGCGGTTGGTAGGCAAGCCGGCCAGCATCTTGCGCGTCAGCGATTGCGCTTCGGCGAAATAGGCGTCAGCCAGATCGGGGCGGTCCGAGCGGCGGCGCCCGTCGCCATAGTCGGTCTCGAAACCCATGCCGTACAGGACGTACTGGTAGCTGGCAGCCGGGAATACTTCCTCGATGCGATGCAGGTCGTAGCGCGAAGGCGGCTGATGCCGCCACAAACGCAGCAGCTCCTGCAACCGTGCCGGAATTGACGACGCTTCACGGTTCTCGCGCCAATAACCAGTGTCATCGCGCTTGCTCAGTACGTAGTGCAGCTTGAGGAAGTCGATGACGCGCTCCCAGCGATAGCGGAAGGCATCGTTGAAGCGCTGCGCCGCGATGTCCATTGCCGCGCGATTGGCCGGCATGGCATCGGCCAATGTCGCGGCCGACAATTCGACCATGGCCAGTGCCGACGCTTCCAGCGGTTCCAGGAAGCCGGCCGCCTGGCCGATCGCGACGCAGTTGCGATGCCAGAATTTCTCGCGGTAGCCGGGCTGGAACGACAGTTTGCGCGGCGTCGGCAACTCATGCTGGCTGCCGGTGCGCCGCAAATAGCCGTACAAGGCATTCACTGCTTGTTCATCGCTGCTGTGCGCGCTGGAATACACGTAGCCGATGCCGCGCCGTGTTGGCAGGCCGATGTCCCAGATCCAGCCATGGGCCTGCGCCGTCGACAGCGTCTGCGAGGCGATCGGTGCGCGCTCATCGGAATAAGGCAGCTGCAGCGCCATCGCACTGTCGTTGAACAGGATGTGTTGCTGCGGCAGCAAAGGAATGCCGAAGTGCTGGCCGAGCAGCAGCGACTGCGAGCCGGTGCAATCGATGAACAGATCGGCCTCGATGGCGCCATGACGGCGCGTCAGCAAGGCGCCGATATCGCCGTTGGGCCGCGAGGTAACGGCAGTCACGTGATCGGTGATATGGCGTACGCGCAGCTTGTCGGTGCAGTGCCTGCGCAGAAAGCTGCCGAATTTTCCAGCATCCAGGTGGTAGCCGTAATTCGACACCGCCGCAAATTCAGGCGTACCGGCTTGCTTGGGTGCGCGGCCGTGCAGGCAAAGCTGCGGCTGGAAACTGACCAGGTCCGCAAACGCGGCTTCAGGACGCATGTGCC
Organism: Pseudoduganella sp. RAF53_2; assembly: GCF_052113985.1. Taxonomy (NCBI): domain Bacteria; kingdom Pseudomonadati; phylum Pseudomonadota; class Betaproteobacteria; order Burkholderiales; family Oxalobacteraceae; genus Pseudoduganella; species Pseudoduganella sp. RAF53_2. The sequence continues at coordinate 1,564 of NZ_JBFRDW010000837.1, forward strand.
GCCAGCGCGCGCATGCTGGGCCAGGTGCCCTCGCCTACGCCAATCGGTGCCACATCGGGCGATTCAAGTAAGGTCACATGCAGGCGCGCGCCCGCGTGTGCCGCGTGTTCGGCTGCGATCACTCCGGCCGTGAGCCATCCTGCCGAGCCGCCGCCGACAATGACGATATGCTGAAGTTCCTGGGCGCTCATGGGCTCTTTCGCAAAAAGCAGGCCGCCGGAGCGGCCTGCGAAAAAATGCCGGGACAGCACCACACTGCCCCCGCACCACCACTAGAGCTTAGAACTTGTAGCGTGCCCCGAACATATAGCGCGGTCCGGACTGCGTGAGGCTGAGCACCATCATTTCGGTGCGGCCGTGGACGCGCTGCTGCTGGTCGGTGAGGTTGATCACCTCGAACTGGAAGCTCAGGTTCTTGTTGTAGGCATAGCCCACGCTGAGGTCCAGCTGGCCGTACGGCTCGACGTACTGCGGGTTCGGGCCAGCCAGGTCAGTGGTCGACGAGAGGAACTTGTCGCGCCAGTTGTAGGCCGCGCGGATACTCCACTTGTTGTCCTCGTAGATACCAATCAGGTTGGCCGAATTGCCGAGGCCCACCAGCGCAAACTGGTCGCCAAAGCCGCCGTCGTTATAGGTCAGGCCCGACTTCACATAGGTGTAGTTGGCCTGGATACCGAAGCCGCTATTGCCGAACATATGCTGCCAGTTGATTTCCGCGCCATGCAGATTCGCCGACTGTGCGTTGACGTAGCTGGTGGTCTGGAAATTGATGATCGGGTCGAAGTCCTGRCCCGTAATGGTGCCGGTGATCTCACCCTTCTCATTGTCCGGTCCACGCACCACGCCTGGCTGTCCGTTGAAGTTCTTGAAAATGAAGTTACGGATACAAGCCGTGTCGGTATTGATACAACCCGCCGTCAGCGCCGCGTTCCAATACTTGCCGCCCACCGGCGTATGCAGCCCGGCTTGCGGAATATTGGTGACCGATTGGCCCGCGTAGTTACTCAGCTTCTTGTAGAACAGGCCAAGCGACACCACGCTGCGGTCGTCGTAATACCATTCGCCCGACAGGTCCAGGTTCTTGGACTTGACTGGCTTCAGGGCCGGATTACCGGTGGACGCCGAGTCGCCATTCACATTGGCAGTGGCGCCAATGGTGGTGCCGCCCTGGATCTGGTCAAAGCGCGGACGCCCGATCGTGACGCCATAGCTGGCGCGTACCTTGATGTCCTGCCGCAGGTCGGCATCCCAGTCCACGTTCGGCAGCACATTGGTGTAGGACCCCGTCTGCGAGGTGAAGACTTTGCCGTCGAATTTGACCGGCAACTCATTCTGCGACACCCAGGTCACCGCTACCGGCTTGGCCGACAAGGCGGTGGCCAGCACGTCGGTCTTCTCGAAACGCACGCCAATGCCGGTGTGCATCGGGATCGCCGTGTCCCATTCCGTCACGAATTGCGCGTACGCGGACTTGGAATTCTCGCGTGTGCGGCGGTCATAGTCCGGATTGGCCAGGCTAGGCATGTAGAGGTCCGGCTTGCCGGTCGCTTTCGCCGCAACCTCGCGCATTGCGGCAAAGTTGAAGGTATGGATCTGGTTGAAGAGCGCAGGATCATCCACGCCATCCATCTTGCCGAAGTATTTCCGCAGATCGTCCGCCACGAACAGCGATTGCGGATAGTCGGAAGCCTTGGTCGCGCCGCCCCAGGTATCGCTCTGCACCTGCTGGAAGGCGGACCGGTTACGCACGCGGCTGAAGGACAGGCCGAAGTTCAGGTTGGAGCTGTCCATCAGTTTCAGGCTGCCGCTGCCCTGGGCCTGGTCGATGGTCATCTTCTGGTAGCCGTCCTGGAACCAGGAGCCGGACACCTGCATCGGCGCGTTCACGAAGTCGGCGCCCTGGATGCTCAGCACCGGCATCTCGTGCTCGAAGTTGACGCGCGTATTGCCGCGGCTGAAGCTGACCGTGGCCAGGTCGTTGTTGGAGCC
>NZ_JBFRDW010000838.1:0-2136 GCF_052113985.1 Pseudoduganella sp. RAF53_2
CGCGGGCAAAGCCGATGCCGATTTCTGGCTGAATCAGGTCAACATGGACAATGCTTCGGCCGATGACAAGTTCGTGTTCCAGGGCGCCGTGGCGTCGGTATCGCCGTACATCAAGGCAGGCAGGTTCCAGCCGATCGAGGCTAACGGCGAGCTTATGCCGGGCATTAAAGCTTATTTGACGGCGGGCCACACACCGGGCCATGTCACCTATACGGTGGAAAGCAAGGGCCAGAAGCTGCTTCTGCTGGGCGACTTGATGCACGTGGCAGCGGTGCAGTTTGACGATCCATCGGTAACAATCGCTTACGACAGCGATAGCCCTGCCGCCATGACCGCGCGTCAGCAGGCGTTTGCCGATGCGGCAAAAGGAGGCTACCTGATTGGCGCGGCGCACCTGCAATTCCCTGCCATTGGGCATTTGCGTGAAAACGGAAAAGGCTATCAGTACGTGCCAGTCAATTACACTCAGCCGCGCTGAACGCCTGCTATTGCCGCGCTCAGAAATTTTGACTACTCTGGACTGTGCCGATCCTTAACTTCCACGGGAGATTTCAATGGATGCACAGCAGCTTATTTCGGAATTTCTGGCGTCTGATCACGGTGCACAAGCTACCCAGGCACTGGCGGTCCAGGGCATCAGTTCAGACGACGCCCAACAGATGCTAAGCCATGCGATGGATGCGACCCATGCTCACGTCGAAGAGCAGGCCGCAACATCGGGTGCTCATACGGGCCGTAACTTTTTTGCCGCGTTTGCAGCGGGACTGGTGCGGGGCGACGGCTTCTTCCATTCGCTGGTGGAAGGCGGGGAGGGCATCCTGACCGGCAAGGTGACGGCAGCGCTGGCCGAGCGCATGGGCATCGACCCGTCCACGGCTTCGACCGTCGCGGCCGCTGCGACGCCATACATTGCTGCATTTTTGAAGGAAAAGCTCGCCTGAGCGGGCTTTTCCCCGAGCCGGCCAGGCGCTACTTTGCGCAGGCCTTTCCATGGTCGCCTTTGAAGCCCTTGGCTTGCGCGTCGGCTTCGCTCATGTACTCGCCGGTCTTGGTCTTCCCGTAGTAGCGGTTGCCAGGGCAGTGATAGACCTTGGTCGAGGTGTTGACCCATACTTGCCCCGCGCCGCCCCCTGGCGCAGCCGCTTTGGCAGCAGCAGCGGGTTTGGCGGCGGGTGCTGCCGGTGCTGCTGGCGCAGGCGCAGCGGCCGGAGTTGCAGCTGCGGCCGGAGCTGCCGCTGCTGAAGCCGAGGCAGCCGCCGCTTTCTTGTCGACGCCGCCATGCCCGCGGCAAGCACCTTTCAGCGTGGCTCCGCTAAATGGCGTGCCGTCCTTGCAAACCGCTGTGACCGTTGCAGCCTTGGCCGGTGCGCTGCTTGCCGGCGCTGCGGCTGTTTGCGCATAGGCAGAGAAAGAGAAACTGGAAACAAGGACGGCCGAAAGCAGAATCTTATTCATGACGAACTCCCCAGCAGACACGAAAATACGTGCGTACTTTGGATAGTATTTCAAGTCCGAAACTATTGTGGCTAATCGTACCAGCGCGTTGCTTTTTTCGGACAACGATCGTGCGTTACGCGTGCTTGCGCGGCCTCAGATCGCCATCTTCCAGAACACTGCTGCGCGTTTGTAGCGCAGGCTGCCTTCCTTGTAATGATCGAGCCAGCTGTCGTTCTCGCTGAGGAACAGGCTGGCTTTATCGTCTCCGGATGCGTGTTTGCCCAGGCGTTCGCGGACGGAGCGGAGGTAATAGTGGTTGAACAGGCGGTTGAATTCCGTGAAGTAGATGTCGGCCACGCGCAGGCTGCCGCGGATGAAGAGCATGTTCTCGTCGTTCTCGCGCGTGGACGCGCTGGAGAAGTTGGCGGAGCCGGTGACCACGATCGGGTCGGCGCCCAAAGGATCTTTCAGCAGGAACTTGGAATGGATGTAGTTCAGGTGCGAGTTCATGCCCATGGCGGCGTTGGTGGTCTCTTTCGCCCATTGGTAGAGCGGGTCCTTGATGTAGGAGCCGAAGGCTTCGTAGCTGTTGTTGTCGGCCGAGGGGCGAACGAAAGTCTCGCCATTCTTCTGCGCCGGCCTGTCCTCTTTTTCCAGCAGCAGGAAAGTGAGGGCGTTGAAGCGGCCGTTGTCCTGCAG
>NZ_JBFRDW010000839.1:0-2133 GCF_052113985.1 Pseudoduganella sp. RAF53_2
GTGCACGCGCACCGCGTTCGACGCTTTCTTGGTCACGTAAGACATCGGCGGCGCCGACTGCAGGCCGTTGCCGCGCGCCGGATGCAGTTTTTCCTTCAATGCGGCGTCGCGGAAGGAAGGCGAGATCACGCCCGCGGTGGCCAGCAGGCGCAGGTGGCTGTTGGCCAGGACTTCCAAATCTTCCTCACCGTCGCCCAGGTAGTAGCTGGGGCGGCGCTGCGCGATCAGCAGGCTGAGTGCTTCCTTGAAGGCCAGCGGGCTGCCCGGCTGGTCCATCTTCCCGCCCAGCAGGCGGTTCACTTCCGCGAAATCGCGGCCGTACCACACCCACATGCCATCGCCGACACCGTTCACTTCACCATAGCCGGTCTTGGCCGACAGCGGCACGGTGTTGAGGTAATCGACCACGATCTGGCGGCGCACCTTGGTGGTGTCCTCGCCGCCCTGATAAGCGCGCAGCGTGGCGGACACCATCTGCTTCAGCTTGTCCTTCATCGAGCTGGTGCGGCCTTCCGGCGAATGGCGGTATTTCTCGATCTGCGTCGCCAGCGTCGAACCGCCAGCCGCGCGGTGCGCTCCGGCGCCAACGGCGCTCAGCGATTTTTCGAACACGGCCTTGCTCAGGCGGTCCCATTCCACAGCGGGATTACGCTTCGGATAGGTATTGTCGAGCAGCTCGCGGTTCTCGATGAACAGCRGGCTTTGCACCAGCGCTTGCGGCGTTTGCTCGAAACCGTTGTAGATGCGTTCCGGGTAGCTGGCCGTAAACAGCGGCTGCGCGCGGCAATCGTAAATCGTCAGGCCGGTGCGGGTCTTCTCGCGGTAGGTCGCGAACACGCCCATATCCGACAGCTGCACCATTTTGGGCGAGAAGCGCGACTGCGCCGTGATCTCGTAATCCTTGGCCTTCAGCTTGGTCAGGTAATCCGGCATATTCGCGTAGCCCAGGCGCTCGTCGTAAGGACTGTCGTGCGGGTAGCGGATGTCTTTGCTGGGGCCAGCTTCAACGCGCCAGGTGAGCTTTTCGGATAGCTGCGTGAAATAGCGCGCCTGCATGGTTGAGGTGCGAACTTCCTGCACAGCCCAATACACCAGCAGTGAGAGCAGAACCAGCATCAGCACGATGAGGGCATCGCGCGAACGCGAGCGCTTCTTCGGCTCCGATGGTGGTGGCGGCGCCGGCTGGGCGTGGGCGAGGTGGACTGTTTCCTGATCGTGAGGCGAAGACATAGGTACGGAGCGCAGTCGACGTCGCACGCCGCCATATCCAAACGCTGCAGCGCCCGCACGCAATTTGCGCACGGTACTGACTACAACGCGGGGCCGGCGAAAACGTCGATTGCTTAGCATAGTGTTTAAACCGGTCAATCAAACTACTGTTCCTGCATGACTACCATTGCACCACAACGGCAGCGCGTGCACGGAGCAATGCGCAGAAATTTTGATCTGCGCGCAATTTTTTCGCAAAAAAACAACGGCACTTTTCGCCATATGTGAGCGAGCTAACAATGGCTGTTAACACCATTGTCACATCGTGTCATTACAGGCGTGTGTATTCCACTTTCAGCTTATCGAGTTCGCTGCACATTGCCGCGAAGGCTGCTGCGCATTGGCCCGGTTCGCCTTTCACGCCAAGCTCGATATGGCGGCGCGTATTGGCGTCGCCAACGCTGGGCAGGCTGAAGACCCTGACGCGTGGCCAGGCTTTTTCAATGCTCACCATCAGGGGAGTTAACGCCGCTTCGGCCACTTCGTAGACAAGCACCGCATGTTCAGCACGCGGTTCGCGGTTGAACAGATCGGTGTAGTGCGTGTCCAGCACCCATTCGATCATCGGCCAGGCCATCACGGGGAAGCCCGGCACGAAATAATGGGTGCCGACGGCGAAGCCGGGCACGTTGTTGTAGGGATTGGGGATGAGGGATGCACCTTGYGGGAACTCGGCCATCTGCAGGCGCTGCAGATTGTCTGGCGCGTTCAGATCGGCCTGCTGGCCCGCGTCCTGTGCCACCTGGCGGATGCGCTGCTGGATCATGGCTTTGCCTTCTTCGTGCAGCACCAGCGGCCGGCCCAGCGCCGCCGCTGCCGCCTGGCGCGTATGGTCGTCCGGCGTGGCGCCGATACCGCCGCAGG
>NZ_JBFRDW010000840.1:0-2126 GCF_052113985.1 Pseudoduganella sp. RAF53_2
GGGAAGCACCGAAACGTCTGGGCGGCTGGGACAAGCTGACGCTGCGGCCCGGCGAATCGAAGGCCAGTATGGTCACGATCGACCCGCGCACTCTCGCCGTCTTCGACAAGGCCTCGCAGAAGTGGAAGATCGCTGGCGGCGACTACAAGGTAATCGTTGCCGACAGCGCCGAAGCGCCAATCAGCTCCGTCGTCGTCAGCGTGCCGGCCCGCGAGTTCGCAGCGGGCGCCCGATAGGTCGTTTCAGCTCCATCGCCAGGAGGGGCTGTTAATCACTTGGCCACGGCGGGCAGCAATTGCCCGCCCAGCAGCAGGCGCAAAGTGCCGGCGGCGATGCCGAGCACCAGCACGTTCGCGCCAACGAACAGGACCGGTGCTAGAGCGCTGAAGATGCCATCGGGGCTGTCGATGGACAAGCGGGTCGCCGCTCCAGCCAGTGCGGTGGCGCCGAAGGTAAAGGCCCAATAGGAGAAAGCAAACGGCTGTTCGCGAATCCAGCGCTGCATGCGTATGAGCAGCAGGGCCTGCAGCAAGGCGTAGCCAATCAGCATGTGGGCAAGCAGATCGGCGTGGCCGCCGCTGACGGACAGGTAGCAAACCGCGCCAACGGCGGGCGGCGCCAGTTGAATGCCCAGCATGGGCCGCATTGCCGGCGTCATCGGCACAGCCGTATAGAGCCTGTGCAGCAGCACGGACTCGATGGCGAGCCAGGTAAAGGCCGCCGCGCCGAATGCCAGCTGCGCCAGCTCCTTCCAGCCCAGCGCAGCGCTGACGATGCCGGTCACAAATCCRCCCGCCACCATTGGCAGATACAGCACCGGCGTGGTGGCCGCGGGATCGCGTCCACCGTGCCACAGAATGCCCGTGCGCCACAGCGCGAAGATAAGCGTGAACGCGGCGCCCAGCGCGAACAGTGCGATGGCGAGCGGCCGCGAATAAGGCAGCGCACCCTGTGCGACCAGCAGCGTCGCAACGCCGCCCAGCCCGATGAAGCAGCACTGGATGGCATGTTCGGCTTCCTCACGTGCGACAGCGGGAGCGGCGATCCACTTCAGGGCATACAGCACGGCGACGATCAGCCACGTCAAAGCCGCAATCGCGTAGAGCGCCTCGCCAACGGCGGATGGAAGGGACCAGGCAGCATGCGCTGCTCTCCAGACATTCGCCAGACCGGCAAGCCCCAGCACAGCGGAGAAGAAAGATGGAGGCACCTGTGGCACTGCACGAATCAAAGATTTGCTGAACATATCCCGGCCTTTGCGAAGAGTTATTAACTGTACGCGCGGGCGGTGGCCATCCCTTTGTCACTCCACTAGCAGCAAGCTCACTCCCTGGCGCGGCAGCATGAAGTTTAAACCAGCCGCACCGTCCTTCACTACCAGCGGTGGCAAGATTACGGGCGCCATCTGCGATGCGTTTTCCAGCGTCTGATACTGCTTGAAATCCGGCGACTGCGGCGAGCCCATTTGCTGCCATGCGGTGAAAGCATTGGCGCTGGCCTTGTCCACACGCCATTGGGTAACCTTGCGCGACGCCGCGCCACCGAGGCCCTTCAGCTCCAGCCTGACCGCCGCATCCGGGCCAGTGACATCGTCATCGTGGTAATGCCAGCTCAGGATGGCCAGATGCCCATCCGGCGTGCGCGTTGCAAGCACGCCGACATCCGGTGCGCCTTGCACGCCATTTGCGAGCATATCTTCCAGAGGACGCTGGGCGTTGCTGCTCGCATTAATGCGCTTCGGCCCCAGCTTGGCGAACAGGCGGAACACGTTCAGCACGGGCAGGTCGATGCCGTTGGTCGCAAGCTGGCGATAGCCTGCAAACCAGGGCTGGTCCTCAAACGTGAAAGCCCAGGTCAATGCGCCATCCAGATTGACGTGGCGCCGCGCAGAGAGCTCCCAGATGCGTGCAAAGCTCGCTGCGGTATAGCTGGAATACATGGTCCCATTGCGGTAAGCGTTCTGAGGGCCGGGACATGCCGCGCAGCCTTCCGGATCGCTCTCGCCGATCACAATCGGCTTGTCCTTCAGCTGGGGAATGGCGGCAATCTTGGCGAAGCCTTCATCCACACCGCGCAGGTGCTCGCGTATGCCCATGCGCACGTGGCCGTCCACAAAGCGCGGGCTA
>NZ_JBFRDW010000841.1:0-2126 GCF_052113985.1 Pseudoduganella sp. RAF53_2
ACTCTGGATGATGCAGCCTCTTCCTTGCGTAACCTGAACGCCTCACGAATTCGTTCGTGATTATGTAAGGCCTGACGGGTGTAGCAGGAGAAGTGCCGAAGCTCGATCGCATGAATCAACTTGGCCCATGTCAGGTCTCCTGACCAACCATCAATGATCTCGACGATTTGTTTGATGATTTCATCATCAAGATTCCTGGACCGCCTTTTCGTCATTCGCTCGCTCCGCGGCGTTTCCCGAGTAAGTGGAGCGTTGCATCATTGTGGAGTAATGTCTTCGGCGCGCCGAGATGAACCACTGCCCCATCTGGTACAGTTGGATCGATCAGCACGGCATGCAGCTGTGCGAGCCGATCGGCCGCCTCCTTGTGGTGGTCGTACCAACGATTGCTTCCCACGTAGCCTGCCTTTACCGCATCTTCTGCCTTACGAAGCAAATCGACAGTGTTTTCCAGCGCTTTCTGTACACGGTCTGTCTTTGACTCATCTCCTTTGACGCAAACGAGGTCGTCACATCTAATGCAGTCCCGATGCAACTGGCAGGGCGACATAGTGTAGTCGTGGATGCAGAACCCAATTTCAGTCACGTGCGCCGTAGGCATGCGTAGTCTTGAGAACTCTTCTCTACTAACTGGCAGATTTTCTGGCAGTGCCGCTAATGGGCCAAACATATCGCTCTCGTTCCCAACGGCCCTGCGAGCTCTCTCCAAAAGCTGCGTGGTGGTCATGTGGTCATACACTCGATTTTGGCGAACATCCTTTCGTCCTGACCATTTCGCAATATCCAGCTGACCCATCCCTCCCATTTGCGCAAGCGTATTTAGATAGTGTCTAAATTGATTAGACGACACCCGGATAGGCGTACCGTCCTTCTCGGAGAATCCAAGCCTGGAGAATATGGATGAGCCGCCGCAGTTGACCTTCCCTCCGAGGGCGGAATTAACTTGGTTAGTGGTGATCGAACCAATGAGGCTAGGGTTTGTACCGCGCCGCGGGTGAAGCTCATTTCGCCGCACAACAAATAATGCCTCGCTGTAGCGAAGTCCAAGCTCCATATCTAGGTAGGGAAAACCTTCTGGCAAATGTCTAAGCAACGACTTCTCGACATCATCAAAGCGAACACGCCAGTTTCGCCCGCGCCAGAGCGGAACGATGTCGAATGTCTTACACGTCATTTCGACGCAATCTTCTGATGCCAAATTGAACAACTGCACCATCTCCGACTTGGTCAAGAACGTATCGCTGCGGAAGTGTTCAAGTTCCGCTGGCAAATAAACTCTTGTTGGATTCAATTCGTACCAGCGTGCCACCTCTCGAGCCGCCGTGGTGGCATTCCGTATTTTTGCCACGGCCTCCTTCACCACAGGAACCATCGAAGGGACAATCCACTTAACCATAGGCTCGGCTCCCTTCGCCGGGAACCAGCGCAGCCCATAGGCAATTTCCCCATTTAGTCCTTTTTCATATACCTCGCAGTTTGCGTCGAGTGTCAGTACTTCGCTTACTCGATCTGGTGCAGAAACAAGAAGGGCTGCAACCGAGCCAAAAATTATCTCCGCAGGCGCGAGAGCAGCCCTGAAGACCATCGGCAAAGCGTCAAGGGCGGCTTGAGATGGCAACTTCAAACGACGACGACGCTCAAACTCGGCGCCTACCTTGTTCTGGTCATGTGTGCGAACTAAGAAAGTCCTCCACCGACAAGCCACTTTCATCATATGATTCTTGAACATAAAATCAGCAATGACTTCGAGATGACGAGAGATTCTATAAGCAGTGCTCTTCGCATAACGAGCCGCGATCATCTGTGTAGCTCTATTAAGGATGAAGCCAGTCGTCAGCATGGCGTCTGCCACTCCAGCAATTTCAACCAATGCAGCTTCAAGCGCTCGCAAGGCTACCAGTCGCTGAGCCAAAATTTTCGTAGGACGCAGGCCCTGCATGTAGCGTATATAGGCCTTCGCAAAATCCTTGAATGGCTCGGCCATCGAGGTTGGCTCGAGTTGGTTCGCCGACGACCATGAACAAAACAATAGTCGCAGTCGATTGTTTCCCTTCGCCCTAAGGTGAACATATTCGGAGACATCCCAAGCATCGCTCTCAAAATCAAGAGCAGTGCTAAAGACAGCC
>NZ_JBFRDW010000842.1:0-2115 GCF_052113985.1 Pseudoduganella sp. RAF53_2
GTGCTGCTTGCGCTGCATCTGCTGAACCGCAGGAGCCGCGCAGCATGAGCATCCAGGCACGCTTCAAGCTCGATCACGGCAGCTTCGTGCTGGATGTGAATCTGGAATTGCCCAGCCATGGCGTGACGGTACTGTTCGGGCCTTCCGGTTCGGGCAAGACTTCCCTGCTGCGCTGTATCGCTGGCTTCGAACCTGCTGCGCGCGGGCGTCTGTGCATCAACGATGAGTGTTTGCAGGACGACAGCCGCTTTGTGCCGACGCATGAACGCCATGTCGGCATCGTGTTCCAGGAAGCCAGCCTGTTCGGCCACCTGAATGTGCAGCGCAATCTCGACTACGGCCGTTCGCGTACACCGCCGGCGCAGCAGCGCATCGCCTTCGAACAGGCCATCGAACTGCTGGGCATCGGGCATTTGATGGACCGCAGCGTGGCCAAGCTGTCCGGCGGCGAGCGCCAACGGGTGGCGATTGCACGTGCGCTGCTGACCTCACCGTCCGTGCTGCTGATGGACGAGCCCTTGTCGGCGCTGGACCAGAAACGCAAGAAGGAGATTCTGCCCTTCCTCGAACGCCTGCACCGCGAACTCGATATCCCCATCATCTATGTCACCCACGCCATCGATGAAGTGGTGCGGCTGGCCGACCACATCGTGCTGCTGGAAGACGGCCGCGCCGTAGCCAGCGGTCCCATTTCCGATACGCTGGCGCGGCTTGATCTGCCGCCCGCCTTCATCGAGGAGGCCAGCGCGGTGCTGGACGGCCTGGTCGCGGACATCGACGAACCGCACGCATTGGCGGCGCTGTCCACACAAGCGGGCACGCTGTGGGCGCCCGTGGGCGCGCTGCGTACCGGCGCCGCCACGCGCGTCCGCATCCACGCACGCGACGTGAGTATTGCCTTGTCGCGGCACGAAGACTCCAGCATTCTGAACGTGCTGCCCGCCACGGTGCTGTCCTTTACCGCGGCGGCGCAGGCCGCGCATGTGCTGGTCGAGTGCCAGTGCGGCGCCACCAAAGTCGTCGCCCGTATCACTTCCCGTTCATTTGACGCCCTGAACATTGCGCCCGGACTGCACGTCTGGCTGCAGGTGAAGGCCGTCAGCCTGGTATGAGGATCGCCATGTCAAAATTCCTGCCCCTGCTGCTCGCTCTTGCCATCGCCGGCGCATCTGCGCACGACCGGCCCGCCGGCCCCGTGACGACGTCGGTCGCGGTCGAAGGCGCGGTCGAACATAAGCTAAACCTAGGCGTCGAGGCGCTGACGAAGGACTTTCCCGTCATACAGTTCGACAAATACCGCGGCGTGAGGCTGCGCGATGTGCTCAACAAAGCCGTGGTGCAAGCGCCCGACCGCCACGACGTTAAGAAGATGGTGATCATCGCTACCGCCAGTGATGGCTACAAAGTCGTCTTCAGCTGGAGTGAACTCTTCAATTCTCCGCTGGGCGACAATGTGCTGGTGCTGTTCGAAAAGGATGGCGCGCCACTCGGCAACGAGGAAGGCCGCATTGCGCTGATCTCCGGTTCCGACCTGCACACCGGCCCGCGCCACGTGAAGTGGCTGCGATCCCTTGAAATTCGCAAGATTGTTGACTGAAATGAGCAATGACACGCCTTTCGCCCTGCGCGGCTCCGTCTGGATGATGGTCGGCGACGAGAACTTCGGCGGCCATGGCCGCATCGCCCTGCTGGCCAGCATTGCCGAATGCGGCTCGATCACCCAGGCGGCCAAAGCCATCGGCATGAGCTACAAGGCCGCGTGGGACGCGATCGACACCATGAACACCCTGGCCGGTGAGCCGCTGGTGGCACGCGCGGCGGGCGGTAAAGGCGGTGGCGGCACGCGTCTTACCGCGCGCGGCCTGCAACTGGTGGAAAACTTCCGGCTGATCGAACGCGAGCACCGCCGCTTTATCGACCAGCTAAGCCAGCAAGCCCCAGCGCTGGCCGATGACTGTCTGCTGATAGGGAGATTGAGCATGAAAACCAGCGCACGTAATCAGTTTGCAGGAAAGGTCGCCCGCGTCAAGCAAGGCGCGGTGAACGACGAAGTGGAACTCGAAATTCCCGGCGGCGAACGCATCGTCGCCATCGTCACGCATGACAGCACGGAGT
>NZ_JBFRDW010000843.1:0-2092 GCF_052113985.1 Pseudoduganella sp. RAF53_2
CAACAAGCCCGTGCAGCCGCGCGTGCTGCTGGCCCGCCTGCGTGCCCTGCTGCGCCGGGTACAGACCAAGTCCGATCCTGAGCTGCTGAGCTTTGGCGCCCTGACCATCGCCATCAGCGACCGCAGCGTTACCTGGCGCGGCGAACCCTGCCTGCTCAGCAATACGGAATATAAGCTGCTGCTGACCCTGGCCGAATCGGCCGGCACCGTGCTGTCGCGCGATGCCCTGCTGCGCAAGATGCGCGGCATCGAGTTCGACGGCATGGACCGCAGCATCGATAACAGCATCTCCAAGCTGCGCCGCAAGTTCGACGACAGCGATTCAGAGAAGATCAAGACGGTGTGGGGCGAGGGTTATCTGTTCTCGCCATCGGCCTGGAATTAATCGAACAGCGGCGACAGCGCCAGGGGCGGAAAGTGGCTGACCACTTGGCCATGATCCGGCCATTCACCAAAGCGATAGGTCACGGTGCGGAAGCCAGCACTAGCCTCGCCTTCAAACGCAGGACCATCCACTGACGGCAGCAAGCTATCGCGTGCGCCGTCGCGTATCTGCACCTGGGCTTCGGCCTTCTTCGTGAACACGAAGCGCACACCGACGCACTTCTTCGATCCATACGACGCATTCACGAACCGCTGGTACTGCAGCGCCTGATCGCAGGCTGCGCGCAGTTCGCTCGCCTCGTAGGCGCCATCGGCACGCACGAACAGCGACAGGCGCGGCTGGAAGCTGAACAGATTGGCCTTGCGGTTCAGCGCCAGCACGGCGTTTTCATCATAGGCCGCTTTCAGCAGCGGGAAGCTGGTGCGTCCTGTCGGGTCGAGCGGCAGGTTGAGCTGGATGGTCTTGCCATTCAGCGACAGGGTGACGCCATCCAGCGAAGTCGCGGCGTCGCGCGGGCTGAGCTGGTAGTGCATCTGGAGCAGGTTCTTCGGTTTGCCATATTTGGCGAATACCACCATGGCCTTGTAGGCATCGCGGTAGCTGACCCACTCCCCGTCCTGCGCCAGCGCGGCGCAGCCGTGCCCCGCCAGCCCGAGGGCCAGCAGCACGGTAGGAATAAGGGTCTTGGTTTTCATCAGAATCGGTAGGCCAGGGCCGTTGATACAGTTACATTCGTTGAACGCTCGACCAGCGGGCTGTTCCTGGCGTCGCCCACCAGGTGGGTGACCTGGGCGCCGGACGTGATCAGCCAGGACGGGCTCAGCGCCCAGTTCCAGCGCACGCCGGCGCGCACGTCCTGCACGCCGCCGCCGGGTGTGTAGACGCCCAGGAAATTGCGTTCGTTTTCCTGTTCGGTCACGCCAAAGTAAGCCTTGTTATAGGCGCCGTTCACGACCGACACGCCGGCGGACAGCACGAAGGTGTGATGCGGCAGCGCGTCCTGCAGCATGTACTGCATGGCAGCGTGCCAGCGCAGGCCATTGCGGTCGTTGCCGGCGCCGTACAGCACATTGTTGGTCAAACGCAGCTGGGGCGTGAAATAGTAGTTGAAGAAGCCGCCGTACAGCACGCGGCGCCTGATCACATCCATGCCGTACAGATGGTTGCTGGCCGCTGCAATCCGGGCAGTGTTCGGCACGAAGCCGCCACCGCTGGGCGGCAGCACCGCATTGATCTTGGCGTCGCCGCCGGAACCGTCTCCCACGCCGCCGACGCCGCCGTCGGTGCCTTCTTCGTCACGGCGCGATTGCAGGGACAGCAGCGGGCCGTATTCGATCGACGGCAGATCGGACAGATGCATGCCCGCCGTCAGCCCGGAAATGAAGATCCCGTTACTCCACTGCACCTGCAGCACGGGCAGCGCCAGCGTTTTGTTTTGGCGAGCGCCGTCATACCGCGGAATGTACTGGGCGCCAAGGCCGATATACATATCGCGGCTTCCGTCCGGCATCGGGTTAGTGGCCGGGGTCTGGGCTGCTACGGTACCGCAAGCGCCAGCCAGTGTGAGAACGAGAAGCTTGTGCATAGGAGCGGGGGTCGATTAAGAATGCCCGCCATTTTATCGTTACTGGGTCGTGAAACTCACATCGCCTTCGAGGCGTTCCGTAATCACCATGTCCATCGGTGACGTGACAAGGGCCGTACAAG
>NZ_JBFRDW010000844.1:0-2087 GCF_052113985.1 Pseudoduganella sp. RAF53_2
CGTCGGGGCGCTGTACAAAACCTGGCTGGCCTACGATTTCGACCGCGCCATCTTTATCGCGGTCGATGGTTTCAGCTACGACGGCAAGCCGCCCAGGCCGCCGAAGCGTCCGCAGCGAAATCAGCTCTTTCGCTATGTCAAAGACGACCAATTGAATCGCGCCGAGATGGTCACCGTGATCAAGGCGACGTCTGCACAAGCAAAAGAAGTCGCCTGCCAGGCTAACCGCATTGTTAGCGTTACTGAACGCGATAACTCGCCACCGGACCGCGGTCCGCTCATCGATCACGTCCAGTTTGCCTTTCACGTCATTCGGGATGGAAAGCGGGTTGCCAAGGAGGCGCCGGCGGCGAGGCCGCTGAAAGATCAACTCAGCAGGCTGCTGCATACCACACTTAAAATCGAGCCGATGTGATTCAGGCGCGCTTGTGGAAGAAGGCGGTCGGGGTGGAGCCGAAGGTTTTCTTGAACATGGCGGAGAAGGCGGACTGGCTGGCGTAGCCGAGTTGATCGGCGACTTGCGACAAGGGCACGCCGCGGGCGATGAGCGGCGCAGCGTGCGCCAGGCGCACTTGCTGGCGCCATTGGCTGAAGCTTAAACCCAGCTCTCGTTCGAACAGGCGGGCCAGCGTGCGCTCGGAGGCGCCGACCTGGCGTGCCCAGTGCTCCAGCGTTTGCGGCGAACCGGGCTCGTTGAGCAGGCTGGCGCAGAGCGTCTTCAGGCGCTTGTCGGAGGGCAGGGGAACGCGGATCGGGCGTGTGGCGCTGCGCGGCAGCTCGTCCAGAATCAGCTCGGACAGCAAGCGGGAACGTGGCGACTCGTCGCCAAAGCCCATCTGCTCCAGCRCCTCGATCGACTCGCGCAGCAGGGGCGACACCTCRACCACCTCCAGATTGCGCGCGAACGGCGAGCGCGCCATGTCCACGCACAGCAGGCGCATGCTCGCCGCTTCCAGCACGGTCACCTCATGCATGGTGCCGGCTTCGATCCAGATCGCCCGCAGCGGCGGCACAATCCAGCTGCTGTTGGCGGCGGACACGCGCAGCACGCCTTCCAGCGCGTAAGTGAACTGGCCCCAGGTGTGGGCGTGGGCGCCGGTGAATTCCGCGGCATCCAGTTCGCGCGCCACCACAGTGACGGGGCGGGTATCCGTCGGCTCTTCGCGGCTGGGTGCGACTCCTACATGGCGGCTGGCAGCTGGCATGGCAGATTCTCGACAAATGATGTCAGGCTATCTTAAACCAGACGCAGCGCTCTTGCCTAAACTGTACGGATGAATACAGATAAAGCCCTCCTCAAACAGGATGCCCGCGTGATCGGCCTGGTCGGCCTGGCGCACGGCACCTCTCACTTCTACCACCTGATTCTTGCCGCGCTATTCCCGTGGCTGAAGCCTGCCTTCAATCTGAGTTACGCGGAGTTGGCAATGCTGATGACGGTGTTCTTCATCGTGTCCGGCATCGGACAGGCGCTGGCCGGCTTCGTGGTGGACCGCGTCGGCGCGCGCCGCGTGCTGTTCTTCGGTATCGGCGTGCTGGGTTTGTCGGCTGTGCTGCTGTCGGCGGCCAACAGCTATACGGCGCTGATGCTGGGCGCGCTGGTGGCCGGCGTCGGCAACAGCATCTTCCATCCGGCGGACTACACCATCCTGAACCAGCGGGTATCGAAGGCGCGTCTGGCGCATGGCTTCTCGGTGCACGGCATCAGCGGCAATATCGGCTGGGCCGCTTCGCCGATTCTGCTGACGGCAATTGCGGCTGCGGGCAGCTGGCGCCTGGCCTTGCTGTGCGCCGCGGCGCTGCCGCTGATTGTGCTGGCCATCCTGTTCATCAACCGCGACGCGATCCGCCCCGATCCGATCGGCGCACACGCCGCCTCGCAACAGCAGGGCGGCACGCTGGCTTTCCTGAAGCTGCCATCGGTCTGGATGTGCTTTGCCTTCTTCTTCCTGACGGCGCTGGCGCTGGGCGGTATCCAGAGCTTTGCATCCACCGGACTGGTGAAGATGTATGGCATGTCGTTGACGATGGCAACCAGCGCGTACACGGCGTATATGCTGGCGTCCGCCGGCGGCATGGTGCTGGGC
>NZ_JBFRDW010000845.1:0-2068 GCF_052113985.1 Pseudoduganella sp. RAF53_2
GGCTACCATTGGTCAGGCTGCCGGAGTCGGCCGACAAAGTCACTGGAACACCAGCCATGACGGAATTGTTGGAATCCTTGACCAGGGCCGTCACGGTCACTTCAGAACCGGCAGCACCGGCCGACTGCAGGGTACCCGCGTCAGTGGTCAGGGTCAGGGTCTGCGTTGCCGAGACGACTTTCACGGTAACCGCGTTGGAGGTTGCGCCGCCGGCACTGGCGGTAATGGTGATGTCGCGCAGGCTGGTATCACCTTTTACGTTCAGCTTTTCCGTCACCACGCCATTGGCATCACTGATACGGTTGGTATTGCTGATGTTGCCGGAGCTGGACTTGAAGCTCACGGTTTCGTTCGGGAGTGTGTTGTTGTTGCTGTCCTTGACGATGGCCGTCAGGGTCACTTCGGTGCCATCCTGGCCAGACGATGCAATGGTGCCGGAGCTTGCGCTCAGGACCACGGTCGCGGCCTTGGATGGCTGCTGGCCGTTGGCATTGGTGCCGGGCGAACCGCCACCGCCGCCGCAGGCGGCCAGCAGACTGGCGGCGGCGAAAGCGCCGACCCAGCCTGAAAGTTTGCGTAATGCTTGCATGCTCATCTTTTATTACCCTTTTTCTTGAAGCAGCCTAACCGTTATCAGCGCGCCGACAGACGCTCGGCAACGATCTTTGGCGTGATAAAGACCAGCAATTCGGTCTTGTCGTTGGTACGGCTATTATTTTTAAACAGGTTGCCCAGCACCGGCACATCTCCCAAAACCGGTACCTTGCTCACTGTATTACGCTCCGTCTGCTGGTAAATACCACCCAGCACCACGGTGCCGCCGTTTTCCACCATCACCTGAGTTTTCACGTGCTTGGTGTCGATTGCGAAGCCGGCCCGGGTCTCCTGGCCGACACTGTCTTTGTTTACGTCCACGTCCAGCACCACGTTGCCGTCGGGCGTAATTTGCGGAACCACATCCAGCTTCAGGTTCGCCTTGCGGAAGATAATCGCCGTGGCGCCGCTGGAGGTCGCGACCTGGTAAGGCAGTTCCACGCCCTGCTCGATGGTGGCGGCGGCCTTGTCGGCGGTCACCACGCGCGGGCTGGAAATGATCTTGCCGGTGCCATCTGCTTCCAGCGCCGACAGCTCCAGGTTCAGGAAGCGGTTAGCAGCCGAAGAGAACAGACTGACAGCCAGGCTGCCGGCCTGTGCGCCATTGATGCCCGCCGCCGGCAGATTGATGAATTGCGTGTTGTTCCAGGCGTCCGTAATGCTGGTGACGGTGGTTTGGCCGGTCGCCGTGCCGACGCCGGTGATATTGCCACCCAGGCCGAGACGGGTATTGCTGGTGCCCAGCTGCCAGCCCGAGTCGCCGCCGCGCTGTGTACGCAGGTCGGAGAAGCCCAGCTTGGCACCCAGGTTGCGGGTGAAGGTGTCGGACGCTTCCACGATACGCGCTTCAATCAGCACCTGCTTGGTCGCGACGTCGGTCTTGGCGATCAGCTTACGCACGTCTTCCAGCTTGGACGGAATATCGGTCACGAACAGCTGATTGGTGCGCGGCTCAATAATGGCGCTGCCGCGCTTGGACAGAATACGGTTGCGCTGCTCACCCGAGCCGCCGTCCAGGCCGAACACAGTCTTGAAGGCTTCCGCTTTCTGATAGTTCAGCTGGAAGATCTCGGACTTCAGTGGCTCCAGATCAGCGATCTGGGCACGCTGCTCCAGTTCCAGCTTTTCCTTGGTCAGCAATTCTTCTTTCGGTGCGATCCACAGCACGCTGCCGTTCTTGCGCATATCGAGGCCTTTGGCCTGCATCACGACGTCCAGCGCCTGATCCCATGGCACTTCCTTCAGACGCAGGGTCAGGTTGCCCTGCACGCTGTCGCTGGTGATGATGTTCAGGCCGGAGATGTCGGCAATCGCTTGCAGCGCCGCGCGCACATCCACGTTCTGGAAGTTGAAGGACAGCTTCTCGCCACGGTAGCCCTGGGTGCCTTGCACCAGCTTGTTCGGGTCTTCCTTGATCGGCTTCACATCCACCACCAGCTGGGTGTCGCTCTGGTAGACGCTCTGCTCCCACAGG
>NZ_JBFRDW010000846.1:0-2057 GCF_052113985.1 Pseudoduganella sp. RAF53_2
GTTTTGATGSTCGGGCTCGAATGTCGTGGATCCTCACTTTCATCCTGGCTAGTTTGAACATTAAGCCAAAATTGCCGACCAGAGGGAGAATTCTCAGTTTTCAAGAAATCTGCCCGTAAGGTCAACGTCTCTCCGCGTCGTAGACCTACGTTAAGCAGAAGCAGGAATGTGCAATACACTCGCCACTGTGTGGCCGGTGCCTTGAACGGGTTAGTCTCGGCACCAGGTACAACCAACTCGAAGAGCTCAGACAATACGGCTGCGGGCAGCGCACGAACGAAATGAGGCGCGTTATTCTTGCCAACCCTCAGCTGGCCATACAGCCGATCTAATCGCTCGAGCCGGAGAGTGATATCCGTGAGTCTGGCACTCACGTCGGGGGTCCTCAAAAGCCGCTCGGAGATCGCACGGACAAACTCAACCGCATCGCGCCATCGTTGTTCAGCTCCCGAACTGACGTCAGGAACGTTTCTCAGTGTGATGAAGTAGGACTCAAGAAATTCCTCAAGGATCCCCAAATTCTGGTCAGCAATCGCGTCGTCGAGCATGCCAAGGGGGCGTCCGTCCTCAGCGTGTCTGTAGAAGGCCTCGATGTGTTGCAATCGTTGCTTAAGCGTCGAAGGCGCCAAGGATCCGCCGATAAGCAAAGCCCATGCAGCTGCCCAGAATCGCGGAAGGTTCTGGGCATCGGTAAGTACATAGCCGTAGTGCGGAACTTTAATCAGCATGATACGCAACATGTTACTGCACAAAATCTGTGCACGTGTTGCGTAAGTTCAAACGGATAATGCAACAGATAGGAAACTGCACTAAGATCGCATAATTTATATTATGTCAAATCGTCGCCGGAGGAAAACTGCCCTACGCGCCGCAATAAATGCATGGTTTGAACGGCTGTTTTCGCGCCGGACACTGGAGCCTGCAACAAGCTAAAAAGTCGAGAATTTCACGCTTCGATACGCCTGCTAATTGCAGGCGTTTTTTCTGCTCGGCCACAGCGCGATACAACCGACGAGCCTTGGCCTGACCGAACCTCCCGCCCCGTTGATTCCGCAGATGCCAATACGCCTGCCGAATCGTGCCGTAAATTGTCTTCCGCTCCTGTTGCGTAAGAACATCAAAGGGAAATAACTCTAATTGCATTCAGGCAATTATATCGACTGCAACGTTCTTATGCAGACGACACCACTTCGCCAGCGCCGGACTGTTTGGCATGGCGCACGCACAGCCAACACAGCACCGCCCCCGAGGCCGCGTCCAAACGCCACAGGCCAGACATGCTCACATTGTCTACCTGGGCCTTGCAGCCCAGACCCCGCCACTGTCAATCGTGCGCATATCGGCGTGTTATAGAATAAACACATTGATTGCCTGAATACCCCGACACAAAATGACCATCTGGTGCATCCGCTATGCAGATCGCAACAACGTTGAACGTGCGATTTTTCGCGAGCAAAAAGACAAGCCCGACGAAACAGAAGCCGTTTCGATTCTTCGAGAGCAAATCCGCGCGCTAGAGGGAAGCAACACTCAGTATTTCCGTGGACATGCATCATTATCGGGACTCAGAGTCTTGGGGATCACAGAAGTCCCCTGATTCCGCGCTACTCGGTGACGGCAACCTTTGCGCTCAACACCAGAACCAAATCCGAATTGGAAGACGAAGCGGAACTGCCAGTCCAGCTAGCAGGAAGAAACGGCAAGCGATTCACCGTGTCCGCTTTCTGGGAGTCGTTCAGGCCACCGATCAACAGCACCTCACCATCACCAACCGTCACCGTAGTTTTGACCTGGCGCTTAATGAGCGTCGGCGAAGACGACACGCCAGTAACGGTAGCCTTGAAATTGCTGATCTGACCGTCCACGACGAGCCGTATACGGCCATTGCCCAACACTTTAGGGGTAACGTCCACAATCACCCCGGACGGCCTGTAAGTGACGTTTTGAACAGCGTTGCCCGCGTTATCCTTCCCCGTGCTGGAAATGGTCGGCGTCTCATCACCAACACTCAAGGTCAATTTCTCGTAATCGTCGCCACCAACACGGCTATTAGACAC
>NZ_JBFRDW010000847.1:0-2053 GCF_052113985.1 Pseudoduganella sp. RAF53_2
GATGGATACCGTGACGCAGCAGAACGCAGCGCTGGTGGAAGAAGCCGCTGCCGCAGCAGGCGCACTGCAGGACCAGGCCGAGTCGCTGAAGCAGGCAGTCAGCGTATTCCGCCTCAACAACCAGGGCGGCGCCGCGCCACACAGCGCGTCGGTAACGCGCCTGCAGCCACGCAGCCAGCCGCGCATTGCCGCAGCCAAGCCATCCCCGGTCCGCACGGGTGCGCGTGCCGCCAACGGTGGCGATTGGGAAGAATTCTAAGCCGCGCCGCTACGCGTCAGAACTCCTCCCATTCACCAGCAGTATCCGCTGCGGGCGCCGGAGTACGCTTCGGCGCCGCGGCGGGCTTTTTCAACTGCGGCGCAGGCCGCGTCGCAGCCTTCACCACGGCACGCGCCGCCAGGCGCTGCGGATCGGTTTTCTGATCCGCCAGCTGGAATACGCTGACCGCCTCGGCCAGCATTTCGGCCTGATCGCGCATCGACTGCGCGGCGGCCGCAGCCTCCTCAACCAAGGCTGCATTCTGCTGCGTCACATCGTCAATCTGCACAATGGCTTGATTGACTTGCGCGATGCCCGAGCTCTGTTCGGTGCTGGCGGCGCTGATCTCCTTCATGATCGCTTCCACCTGCTGCACCGCCTTGACGATGCCGTCCATCGTCACGCCTGCCTCATCGACCAGGCGCGCGCCGGCATCCACCGTATCGACCGAGTGACCGATCAGCTCCTTGATTTCCTTCGCGGCCGATGCGGAGCGCGCCGCCAGATTGCGCACTTCCGATGCGACCACGGCAAAGCCCCTGCCCTGCTCCCCTGCGCGTGCCGCTTCAACGGCGGCATTCAGCGCAAGGATATTGGTCTGGAAAGCGATGCCGTCGATGACGCCAATGATGTCCACGATGCGGTTCGAGCTTTCCTTGATCGCGCCCATGGTGCTGACCACTTCGCCCACCACGCGCCCGCCCTTGGTGGCGAAATCGGACGCCGCCACCACCAGCTGTGTCGCCTGCTGGGCGTTCTGCGCATTCTGTTGAACGGTGGACGTCAGCTCCTCCATTGAGGAAGCCGTCTCCTCAAGACTGGATGCCTGCTGCTCAGTACGGGAAGACAGATCGAGATTGCCGCTGGCGATTTCGTTGGATGCCGTGGTGATGGTATCCGATCCCGAACGCACCTTGCCCACCGTGCGCACCAGGCTTTCATTCATATTCTTCAGCGCGCGCAGCAGCTGTCCCGTTTCGTCGCTGGTGTGGCATTCGATGCGCTGCGTGAGATCGCCGCTGGCCACCGCTTCCGCTACGCCCACGGCGCGGCTCAAGGGACTGGTGATGCTGCGCGTGACCCACCACAGCACGCCGGCTGCCAGCAGCGTGGCCACCACGGTCAGGCCGATCATCCTGTTGCGCGAGCTGGCGTACGCCTTCTCGGCTTCCTGGCTCGCAATACCCACGGCTTCGCCCTGGTACTTCACGAGGTCAGTGAGTGAATTCAGATAAGCGGTCTGCTCCTTGCGCACGGCGCTCAGCAGGTATGCCACCGCTTCATCGCGTTTGCCGGCATCGGCGGATTTATCCAAGAAAGTGGATTGCACCACCAGATAGCGCTCGCGCGCTTCGAGCACGGTTTTCAACCGGGTGCGGCTGCCGTTATCGACATCGTCTTCAATCAGCTTCTGGAGCTTGTCCAGCTGGACCGCGATGTCAGCCTTGCGGTCCTCGACGCGCTTCAGCTCTTTCTGCACCGTTTCGGGATCGGTGCTGAGCATCGCATTGCGCATGGCGCGGGCGATGTCATTGAGTCCGCCGATCGCTTCATAGGCTGCGATCACCTTGGGTACTTTGTCGCTGGCGATATCCTCGGTGCCGTCATTCAGCTTGCCCAGGCTGCCGATGCCGATGGCCGAAATCCCGACCATGAACGCCAGCGCCACACCCAGTCCGGCCGCGAGGCGGACGCCGATCTTCCAGTTGCCGATACCCATAGGACGCTCCCTTGAAGTATTGCCGTGGACTGGAATCCAGTATAGGTGAAGTTTTGCAATGCAGCAAAGCCACC
>NZ_JBFRDW010000848.1:0-2046 GCF_052113985.1 Pseudoduganella sp. RAF53_2
CGACACGATGCATTGCTCTCTTAGGTAAAGCACTCAAACGCGCATGCCTTTCACTGCGCATGCCCCCGGCGCGTGGCAATGCTGGATCACCGCTTTCGATCAGACACGGAACCTTATAAAGAGCAGGCCAAGGAGCAACTGGCATACTGCTTGGCCAGGTGCTGCGTTTGGCAGGGATACTAGCTCGGCCGCGTACAGCCCCCCGTCGCGCTCACTCAACCATTGCCGCTATTCTTTTACGCGGCGGATGTCGTGAAGAGCCACTGTCGGCCCCGAATCTCCTGTATGCTCGATGTAGTAGGCGCCGCATCGATACTGCGCCAACGCTGGCTCGTAATGCGAGCCAGCATCGATCGCACTATCAACATTCGCGCATCGAGCACGCGGTAACGCGTGGCGTCAATGAAGGCCAGACAGTTTGAAAAGCGCAACGGCGAGACGGCGCGGATCGATCTTCTCCAATCAGTGAACATTACGGTTCGCGACCCCAACTTCCTCAACTCTGCTGTGGTCACGCGCTTTCGCCGCCTGAAAGGTAGTGCAAAATGGACTTCTTAATGATCGCTGCCGCCGGCTGTACTATTGGCGCAGCCGCATTGGGAGCTTGGTCATTGCGCAGCGAACATCGCAAGCGTTACCATAAAGAGCGCGGACACCAAGGTGCCCAAGGCTCACCTAGTAAGTTCATCGGACCTGCGCCTCTCGTTCGCGGACCAAAAGGTGATTGGCAGCATCCGGCTTTACCGACTTTCGATGAGGGCGACAACTGGCAGTTGAGTGACTGGGCTGCGAAGCAAGGCCTCGAAATTCGTACCTGCTTACTAAAGGATGAGCCCGAACGAAGCCCCGCTTATCAAGCGTATTTCCGGCATGCGGACCCGCATCCGGGTTACTTCGCCTGGCAACCTTCGCCTCCTGAAGGATCGGGTTGGTTCGCACTCGTAGTGAACGACACCGACACTGGCCCGCGTTGGTGTTGGGCCCGACAAAGCGTCCCGACACAGTAATTGACTCAAATGGTCGACTGTCAGCGCCCGCTGACCTGGCTAGCGCTGGATGCTGAAAAGAYCGCACGGCATAGCTTCTGTCCCCGGCGCGACATAGCTCTATTGATGACACAATTTTCCTCCGCCGCCAAGCCACTGGAACTTGCGCAACTTGAAATCCGGGACTATATCGAAGAAGTGGGTCATACAAGGCAGCGATCCGCGCCGAAATTGCCCTGAACCGCCTCATGTGCCCTTGACATTTGTCCCCCGCCACAGTGAATGCCATCGATGCGTATCTCGCCGAACGCTTGACGGCGGGCGGCACGCAGGAGACGGCGGCCCCCTATCGCGGTTTGGCTCCCGACAGCAGGCAATTTCTCACGCGCTGCGGCAAACCAATGCGCATCGTCCCATGCGGCCCCATAGGACAACACCTCATCTGCAAGGAAATCCATGAAATCTATCGTCGCATCCTGGGCTATGGCGAGCTATGCGGCATCAACACTGCTTTCGGGCGACGCATCGCGACGCAAATCGCTTCATCAACGCGGCGCCAGACCGGAGGAGATCGGTGACGCGCTTGGCTTGCGAAAACCGGCGGTTTACAAACTGCTGCGGTATAGTGATGACGAGGTGACGCGCAAATCGGGAGACGCACAGCTTAACAAGCACACATGATGCAGGTAACAGCAGGGCAGCGTGGACCGAACACTATCACAGGCTGGCCACGGCAGAGCAGTTTAAGCCGAAGGCGCACAATCGACGACGCGATGGTCGCACCAGCGGCCAAGTATCACACGCAGAATCGTCGCTTCATCAACTCTCTGATCGCGCAGATATCCGATCGCGTAAGTCGATCCATGGACTTTCTTCAGATCGATGGCATGGTCGATGGCTGCGGCCACTACGGTCCTCTTACGCCGATTGGACATTGAACTCATGTGGCACCTTTTTAAGGTTGATTGCGTACCGTACAACACTAGCACTGAAAAGCGTTGCCAGAGATCGTCATTTGCTATCGAAACACGTGCCATTTAAGAGCGGCCTTATCTAGCAT
>NZ_JBFRDW010000849.1:0-2046 GCF_052113985.1 Pseudoduganella sp. RAF53_2
GGCCGACGCATCGTAGGCCGCCACGGCGACGCCGTCGACTTTAATTACGCGGTTAGCGTCAGCATCTTTGTCGCCGAAGGACAGTGCGGCATTGCTGGTGAGATGGTCGGCATCATGCCCGGCTCCGCCGTCACTGGTGTCATGCACCAAGGCCACCGTCGGTGCGGTCAGCGTTGTGTCGAGTGTGAAGTCGAGCGATGCCGATTTGGTGTTGCCTGCGGCATCCGTATCGGTCACGGACACGCTGTGAGCGCCGTCGGCAAGCAATGACGGATCGTAGCTGGCCACGGTGCTGCCGTCAACTTTAATGACGCGCGTCGCGTCGGCGTCTTGAAGGTTGAACGCCAGGGCCGCATTGCTGGTGAGGTGATCGACATCATGCCCAGTAGCGCCGTCGGTCGTGTCCTGCACGAGTGCCACGGTTGGCGCAGTCAAGGACGTATCCAGAGTGAAGTCCAGGCTGACCGAACTCGTATTCCCTGCCACATCCGTGTCGGTCACGCTCACGGAGTGTGYGCCATCGGCTAGTTTCGAGGCATCGTAGCTGGCGACAGCCGTACCATCRACTTTGATGACACGCGTAGCGTCAGCATCCTTCGCATTAAAGGTCAATGCGACGTTGCTAGTCAGGTGATCGGTGTCGTGGCCGGCAACGCCGTCCGTGGTGTCATGTGTGAGCGCGACAGTGGGCGCGSTCAGTGTTGTATCCAGTGTGAATTCCAGGCTCGCAGTTTTCGTGTTGCCTGCGGCGTCCGTGTCGGTCACACTCACCGTGTGAGCACCGTCAGCGAGCGCAGACGCGTCGTAAGCCGCCACGGCGACGCCATCGACCTTGACGGCGCGTGAGGCATCAGCGTCCTTGGCGCCAAACGTCAGCGCGGTGTTGCTGGTGAGGTGGTCGGTGTCGTGGCCTACGGCGCCATCGGTCGTGTCCTGCACCAGCGCGATGGTTGGCGCGGTCAGCGTCGTATCAAGCGTAAAGTCGAGCGATGCGGTCTTTGCGTTACCTGCTGCGTCGGTGTCCGTCACCGATACATTGTGTGCACCGTCGGCGAGGGAGGCAGCATTGTAGGCGGCTACCGTCACGCCGTCGACTTTGATAGTGCGCGTGGCATCTGCGTCTTTTGCGCCGAAAGTCAGGGCGGCGTTATTGCTCAGGCGGTCGGTATCGTGACCAGCCGCACCGTCGCTGCTATCCGTCCCCAGCGCCACCGTTGGCGCGGTCAAGGTCGTGTCCAGTGTGAAGTCGATAGACGCCGACTTCGTGTTGCCGGCGGCGTCGGTATCGGTGATAACGACATTGTGGGCGCCGTCCGCCAATGCTGCGGCGTCGTAGTTGGCGACAGCAGCGCCATCGACCTTGATGACGCGCGTGGCGTCGGCGTCTTTGGCACCGAAGGACAGCGCCGCGTTGCTGGTCAGGCGGTCGGTGTCGTGGCCCGAACCGCCGTCAGTCGTGTCTTGCGTCAGTGCGATGGTCGGCGCGGTCAGGCTGGTGTCGAGGGTGAAGTCGACGCTGGCGGTTTTTGTATTGCCAGCGGCGTCGGTGTCGGTGACGCTTACTGTGTGGGCGCCATCAGCAAGCAAGGAAGCATCGTAGGCGCCTACCGCAACGCCGTCCACCTTAAGCACGCGGTTGGCGTCGGCGTCTTTCGCGCCGAAGACCAGTGCCGCGTTGCTGGTGAGATGGTCAGTGTTGTGGCCGGCGGCGCGGTCGGTCGTGTCTTGCGCTAGCGCGACGGTCGGCGCGGTCAGCGTCGTGTCGACTGTGAAGTCAATGCTGGCGGTTTTCGTGTTGCCGGCCGCATCGGTATCGGTCACGGTGACGGTGTGCGCGCCATCGGCCAGCGCAGCGGCGTTGTAGCTGCCGACTGCTGTGCCGTCCACCTTGATGATGCGCGCGGCGTCAGCATCCCTGGCGCTGAAGGTCAGCGCTGCGTTGCTGGTCAGCCGATCGCTGTTGTGGCCAGCGCCGCCATCGGTCGTATCCTGCGCAAGCGCTACAGACGGCGTGGTCAGCGTTGTGTCCAACGTGAAGTCCAKGGA
>NZ_JBFRDW010000850.1:0-2040 GCF_052113985.1 Pseudoduganella sp. RAF53_2
CTATAGGAGTTCCGGATCTTGCAAACAACGCCATGGATATCAATGAATTATTCAGTTTTTATGAATTTATTGTCTGTGTTCGCTATTGCACCGCACGATTGAGAAAATGCTGGCACTCTCGGCTATTGCGATTAAAGTGAGGGTAGGTATGTTCCCCGTTTCCGCCATTTCCGATGTGAACTCAACCGCGCCATTGGCGGCGGCTGGCCTTGTTACGGGCACTACGGACGTGACCTCCACCACTGATACCAGCGATGTGTCGGACGTGTCCTCCTTCGGGCAGGTGCTGTCTTCGCTGGCCTTGTCGCAGCGGCGCTTGCGCGATCTGGCGGCGGCTACGGGGTCAACGGTCAACACGGACCAGGTAACGCAGCTCAGCGATATCGTGCAGTCGCTGGCGGAAGCCTTCAACTCGGCGGACAGCACACCCGCCGCCCTGCCCCTGACGCAGGCGCTGCAAGGCCAACTGAACGGACTGCAGAATCTGGGCGTATCCCTGGTGCCTTCGCAGCTCAACGCCGGCACCACGGCGCTCGCGGTCGATCCCGGTGCACTGGAGTCGGCATTCCAGGCGAATCCGCAACGCACTCTGACCACGCTGTCCAGTGTCGCTACCTCTTTCGCGAACGCTGCGGCCAGCGCCGCGCCGGCCGTCATCACGGCCGCGCAGACCCTGCCCGACACGACACCCGAAGTGCCGGGCGCAGCCAACGATCTGGCGCTGCTGGATGCGATCACCAATACCGCGACACCGGCCACGCAAACGGCAGCGCAACGCGAAGCGGCGTTGCAGGCGCAGGCCACGGCCCAGCAGCAGGAGCAGGCGCGCGTCCAGGCGGCCCGCGATCAGCAGGCCCGTCTCGATGCGCAACGGCTGGAGCAAACGCAGGAGGATGCGAACCTCGCTGCGCAAAGCCAGCAGGCCCGTGCCGCCGCTGATCGCTTGCAGACGGCGCGTGACGTCGCCAATGCCCAGCTGTCCACCAATCAGGAGGCAACCCAGCAGCAGCGCATCGCCGAAGCGCAGGCCGCCACCGCGCGGCAGCTGACCAGCACACGCGAGGAAGATGCGGTGACGCAGGCGAATGCCGACCGTCTCACGGCAGAACAGCGCACGCGAGCGACGCAGCAGGCCACAGCACAGCAAACAGCGAACACGCAGGCAGCTACCCGTCTCGCCGCGCAACAGGCGACGGCACAACAGGCAGCGGCGCAGCAGACGGCCGCCCAACAGGACGCAGCGCGTCTCTCGGCCGCGCAGCAGGCCAGCACGCAGCAGGCGGCGCAACAGAACGCGGCGCAGCAAGCGGCTCAGCAACTGGCGTCGCAGCAAGCAGCCCAGCAGACCGAGAACACGCAGCTTGGCCAGACCCGCGCCGAACGCGCAGCGGCTGACCGCCTGAACGCTGCCCGTCAGGCGGTCGCCGAGCAGTCCGCGCAAGCCCAGGATGCTCAACTGGTGGCAGCACGCCTGGCCCAGGCGCGGCAAGCGGCTATCGACGAATTCAACGCAGCCCAGCAAGCCTTGCGGGACGCGCGCAATCAGGCGCAGCGTACGCAGGACACCCGCACGGCGCAGGAACGTTTGCAGCAGGCGCAGACTACGCAGAACCAGGTGCAGTCCACGCAGGAGGACGCAACACGCACTGAAGCCGCACGGCAGCAGACGGCTGCGCAGGACCGCCTGCAGCAGCAGCGTCTCACGCAAACGCAGTACGACGACCGGCTGCAGCAAGCACGCCAGACCACGCAACAAGTCCAGGACGAGCAGCAGGAAGAGCGCCTGCAAACGCAGCGTGAAGCTCTGCGGCGCGCGCAGGCTGCGGCGATTGCGGCCGATCTGGCCACGCGCACGGCGGCGGACAACGCGGCGCGCCAGCAGGCGGCCACTGAAGCATCGGCCAATTCGCAGACGGCGCAACGCGCGGCTACGGCGGCCAGCACGTCAGCAGCAGCTGAACGCACCCGCGTCAACGCCGAGATCACAGCGCGCAATCAGGCAGCCAGCGCGGCAGCGGGCGGGACGGCCGCCGCCGTGGG
>NZ_JBFRDW010000851.1:0-2036 GCF_052113985.1 Pseudoduganella sp. RAF53_2
GCGTCGATGAGGCAGTGGACCGCATGCGGGCCGAAACCCGCGGCACCGTTCTGGGCTTTGTCGGCGACCTCAGCAAGGCCGAGGCGGCGCAGGAAGTCGTTCAACGCCATCCGGGTATCAATATCCTGGTCAACAACCTGGGCATCTTCGAGCCCAAGCCCKTTGAAGACATTCCGGATGAAGACTGGCTGCGCTTCTTCGACGTGAATGTGCTGAGCGGCGTTCGCCTTGCGCGCCTGGTGCTGCCGGAAATGAAGCGCACGAATTGGGGGCGCATCATTTTCATCTCCAGCGAAAGCGCTATCCAGATTCCGACGGAGATGGTCCACTACGGCATGACCAAGACAGCGCAAATTGCGGTGGCGCGTGGTTTGGCGGAATCGGTTGCCGGTACCGGCATCACGGTCAATAGCGTGCTGCCCGGTCCGACCAAATCGCGCGGCGTCGGCGACTTTGTGGCGGACATGGCGAAATCGGCCGCCAAAACCTTCGAGCAGGTTGAAGCGGAATTCTTCGATCATGTACGGCCAACCTCCCTGATCAAGCGCTTCGGCACGCCACAGGAAGTCGCCTCGATGGTCGCCTACGTGGCCAGCCCGCTCTCATCGGCAACCACCGGTGCTGCATTGCGCGTGGATGGCGGCGTGGTCAAGAGCGCCTTCTGAGAAGTCCTGGTATTCGTTCTCCGCAGAATCGTTCCGCGAGTTGATGATTTTCGTAATTGCCAGCGGCTGGCGCGAATCGCACAATGAAGTGAAAACGATTTCAATACGGAGGCAAGATGTTGGGAAGGATAGGGTGGCTATGCGCCGCCGCCATGGTGCTGTCCGGTGCGGCCAAGGCCCAGGCGGATTTGCCGCTCTATGCATCCCGTCCGGTGGACGGCTGGCGCGTCGCCGCCGTCAATCCGGATGGACAGAAGCCGCTGCTTGGCGCCAGCGTGTCCATTGAGGCGCCGCGCAACGCGGTGCAGATTGTCGATCGCGGTGATGCCCTCAATCTAAGCTGGAAAGACGCCTGGTTCTCCGCCTTGCGCATTGAAGGCACGCCGCTGGACATGCGTCCGTATGCGGCGCATGGCCTGCTGGCCTTCGACCTGAAAGTGAACGATCTGACGCAAGGCGGCCTGTCCATCCGCATGGACTGCGGCGACAAGTGCGAGCGCAAGGTGCCGTTCCTGCTGCCCGCGCGTGCGATGGAAGGGAAAGGCTGGCAGCATGTGAGTCTGCCGGTATCCTGCTTCATGCGCGAAGGCGATGACTTCAGCGCGGTCAGCAAACCGTTCACGCTGGAAGGCATGGGAAATGGCGACGTCTCCCTGGCCAATGTACGCCTGCAGCGTGCGGGCACGGCCAGCGCGAGCTGCCCGGACTACCGGACCGTGTCAGTCACGCCGGATATGCTGAACGAATCCTGGTCCATCAGCTGGTGGATGCCCCGCCATCTGGCCAAGCTGGAAGCGAACAAACAATTGAAAGCGGAGGGCAAGCGCAGCGATGTGATCTTCATTGGCGACTCGATTACTGAAGGCTGGGAAAAGAGCGGCAAGGAAGTCTGGCAGCGCAATTACGCCAAATACAATGCGGTGGCGCTGGGCTTCGGCGGCGACCGCACGGAAAACGTGCTGTGGCGCCTGCAGCATGGGGAAGTGGATGGCACTTCGCCCAAGGTGGTGGTGCTGATGTTCGGCACCAATAACACCGGCCATCGCCAGGAAGCGCCCCAATACACGGCCGCTGGCATCAAGCGGAATATCGACGAACTGCGCGCCCGTCTGCCGGATGCCAGGATCCTGCTGCTGGCGATCTTCCCGCGTGGCGAAAAGGCGGACGACCAGCTGCGCCAGATCAATGAGGGCGTCAATCACATTCTCCCGGGCTTGGCGGACAACCAGCACGTCTACTTCCTGAACATCAATCAAGCCTTCCTTGATGCGAATGGCGGGCTGTCGCGCGACATCATGCCTGATCTCTTGCACCCCAATGAGAAGGGGTATGAAATCTGGGCCAGGGCCATGGCGCCGGAACTGAGCAAGC
>NZ_JBFRDW010000852.1:0-2033 GCF_052113985.1 Pseudoduganella sp. RAF53_2
CGATGCGCGTGCCGCGCGCCTTGAACCAGCTGCCACCGTCCACGTTGTCCGCCACGCCGACCGAGAGACGGCCCGGCAAGCCATCCTGGGAGAAGTTGGCAACGATGTCGCCGTCGTTGCGGTCGTAGGCGTAGGCGAAACAGGTGCTGGTCCAGCCCAGGTCCACGATGGCGACCGCCGCCATCACCTGCTCGCTGACCAGCGACAGGTAATGCCATTTCTTGTGATGGAAGCGCCGCCACAAGGCGCCGCGTGCATGAGGTTTGGACAGCAGGTGCCAGTCGAAGGCCTGGGTTGCACCGGCAAAGCGGCCCAGCGCCGGCTGGCCGTCCGCGCCGACGACCCGTAGAGGAGCTGCGGAGAGCATCATTGTTCCACCGCCTGTCCATCCAGCGCCGCCTGCAGCAGCTCGGCGAAAGGAGCAGGTTCGGAGCGCGCCACCTGCACTTGCGGGCACTCGTGCCAGTTGGCCAGCCGCTGCAATGCCCCTGCTACATCGCGCGTAAAGCGGTCCGTGACCTTGACGCCCGGCTCCAGCGCAACGAACTTCACTTCAAAGATTCCGCTGCGGCGATGCGCTTTCGCGTCCAGCCGTCCGACCAGCGCGCCGCGGCGCAGGATCGGCAAAGTGAAGTAGCCGTAGCGGCGCTTTTCGGCGGGCGTGTAGCACTCCAGCCGGTAGTCGAAATTGAACAATTCCTGGGCGCGGCGGCGGTCCCACACCACCGGGTCGAACGGCGACAGGATCGTGGTCGCGGTGGCGGACAAGCTGCCGTCGGCCGCAGCCTGCGCCAGGTCGGCCAGATCCGGATGGATGTAGACCGGCTCCTTCCAGCCGTCGACGCGGGCGCGCAGCAGCGCGCCGTCATCAACCAGCGCTTCAAGATCCAGGCGCGGCGGCTTGGTGCGGTAATAGTCCGCGACCCAGGCGGACTTCGCCAGGCCGAGCGCCCGCACGGTTTTCAGCGCCAGTTCGCGGCGTGTTTCTTCCATGGCGGGCATGCGCTTGTCGTCCCAGCCCGGCAGCACGCGCTCGGCCAGATCGTAGACGCGCTGGA
Source organism: Pseudoduganella sp. RAF53_2 (assembly GCF_052113985.1). Classification (NCBI taxonomy): domain Bacteria; kingdom Pseudomonadati; phylum Pseudomonadota; class Betaproteobacteria; order Burkholderiales; family Oxalobacteraceae; genus Pseudoduganella; species Pseudoduganella sp. RAF53_2. Next base: position 1,059 of record NZ_JBFRDW010000852.1, read on the forward strand.
AGTTGTGGCGGCGCGCGATCATCAATTCGCCGGTCGTGAACAGCACTTCCAGCGAGCGCTTTTCAGGCTTCCACTCCCACCAGCCGCCGGCCTGGCCATCCTTGCGCTCGAAATCCGAGGAACGCACCGGCCCTTTTTCGCGCACGTGCGCCAGCACGGAGTCCACTTCCTGTCGTCGCTCTTTCAGCCACTTTTCGTTATACTTCCAGCCCATTGCGGACGGGTCCACCATGCGGTGACGCATCAGACGGTAATCCTCGATCGGCACGAAGCAGGCTTCGTGCGCCCAATACTCGAACAGCGCACCTTCGGCCAGATGTTCCTCCAGCCAGGGTTGGGGATAGTCGCCGAGGCGGCTCCACAACACCAGGTAAGGACTGCGGGCCACCACGTGAATGGTGTCGATCTGCAGCACGCCCATGCAGCGGATCGCTTGCAGCACGTCGGCCTTTTGGGCCTTGCGGCGGCGGGGCTGGAGCAGCCCCTGGGCAGCCAGGTGCAGGGCGCGTGCGGCGGGCAAGCTGAGAGTAAGTTCGGTCAAGTCCGGAATCCCGTAGAAAACGAACGACTATTCTAATGGCGAACTGCCCACTTTTTGTTACTTTCTGCACAGTCCCATGGCAGAATAGGCACACTGGACACCGTTCCACGCCACCTGGGGCCAAGGTCAATTGAGTAAGATTATTTCCCCTGCCCGACGCACGCTGCGCAAGCTGTATCGCGTGATACTGCTGCCGTCCTTTACCCTGGCCTTACTGGTGGGGATGTGGTTCGACCTGTTCTATCAGCTCAACCTGGAAAAAGACGGCGCCCATCACGAGGCCGTGCAGCAGAGCCAATCGCTGGCGCGCACGCTGGCCGAACACGCCAGCTACCTGTTGCGCCAGGGCGACCACGCAACCCAGCTGTTCAAACTCAAATACGAAGAAACCGAAGGCACTCTGCGCCTGGCTGAATTCACGCGCCGCGGCGGCC
>NZ_JBFRDW010000853.1:0-2027 GCF_052113985.1 Pseudoduganella sp. RAF53_2
CACCTACGCTTCCAAGCCATCCTACAAAGTGATCAAGGACGACCTGCCAAAAGAAACCTGGCACGGCGAGAAGTACATCAAGGCCGGCCCGGACGGCAAGCTGTATGTGCCGATCGGCGCGCCCTGCAATGTCTGCAACAAGGAAGACGAAGCCTACTCCAAGATCTGGCGCATGAACCCGGACGGCAGCAACTGGGAAATGGTGGCGCGCGGCGTGCGCAACACCGTCGGCTTCAACTGGCACCCGCTGACCAAGGAAATGTGGTTCACCGATAACGGCCGCGACGAAATGGGCGACAACACGCCGTCCTGCGAACTGAATTACGCGCCGAAGACCGGCATGCACTTCGGCTTCCCTTACTGCCACGGCGGTGTGGTGCCTGACCCCGACTTCGCCAACGGCCGCAAGTGCGAAGAGTTCACGCCGCCCGCCGCCAAGCTTGGCCCGCACGTGGCGCCGCTGGGCATGGCCTTCTACACCGGCACCGCCTTCCCTCAGGCCTACCGCAACCAGCTGTTCATTGCCGAACACGGCTCCTGGAACCGCGCCAACAAGATCGGCTACCAGGTGCGCCTGATCACCCTGTACAACAACCAGGTGGTCAGCGACACCGCCTTTATCGACGGCTTCCTGCAAGGCGAAGAAGTCAGCGGCCGCCCGGTCGACGTGGCCATGCTGGCCGATGGCTCCATGCTGGTGTCCGACGACTACGCCAACCGCGTTTATCGCATCACCTATACGGGCAAATAATCGGCCTGTCTGGCGGCACCGGGGGGGGAACCGGCGCCGCCAAGTCCCTGATTCTGTTACAAAATTTCAGTTGCCATGAGGCAATTAAAGTGTGAGAATTGGTGACATTCATTCGTGTAACCTTCACTTATAAAATGTTCCCCGACCTCTCCATCCGGTCGCGCCTGATCGCGACCTTCGCCCTGCTGGGCGCTGTAATTTTCGCCGTGGGCGCCATGGGCATTTATGGCATGAATTCCAYCAATGCCGCCCTGACCGACACCTACACCAACCAGATGGCCTCCAGCATGGCAATCGGCTCGGCCAAGAACTTCCTGGCGCGTGCACGCTTCTCGCTGGACCGCGCCGCTCTGCACCCCGACGGTCCCGACGCGCCGGCGGCAATCGAGCGCGCCGAAGGCTTCATCGCCGACGCCGACAAGGCCTGGCAGCGCTATCTGGCCCTGCCGGCCGATGCCGATGAAAAGGCGCTGGCCGCAAAAATGGCGGCCACGCGCGACGCCTTCGTCAAAGACGGCCTGCTGGCCCTGGCCAAAGCCATCCGCGAGAAKGATCTGCCGCAGGCCGATGATCTGGCGACGCGCCGTGTGTCCCCGCTGTTCCGCACCTACGACGAGGCGTCGAATGCGCTGGAAGACTATCAGCTGAAAGGCGCCGCCGCCAATTACGAAGCCAGCCAGACGCTGTTCAGCCACACTTCGAAGCTGACCGTGGCGGCCATCGTCATCGGCATCGTGCTGATGATTGCATCCGGCGTGCTGACCATGCGCGCCATCATGCGTCCGCTGTCGCAAGCGCTGAATCATTTCGACGAAATGGCCGCCGGCAATCTGGCCCAGCGCATCCACGTCGAACGCCACGACGAAATGGGCATGCTGATGAAGGGCCTGGAAAAAATGCAGCAACAGCTGGCCGGCACCGTGCGCCGCGTGCGTGAAGGCAGCAGCGCTATTGCCTCGGCCAGCGGCGAAATCGCAGCGGGCAACCTCGATCTGTCCGCGCGCACCGAACAGCAGGCCGCATCGCTGGAAGAAACCGCCGCATCGCTGGAAGAACTGACCGGCACCGTGCGCCAGAACGCGGACAACGCACGCCAGGCCAATCAGCTGGCGGTGTCGGCATCCGACGTGGCGCAGCAAGGCGGCCAGATCGTGTCGCAGGTAGTCGATACCATGGGCGTGATCAACACGTCCTCCGGCCGCATCGTGGACATCATCTCCGTCATCGACAGCATCGCCTTCCAGACCAATATCCTGGCGCTGAATGCGGCAGTGGA
>NZ_JBFRDW010000854.1:0-2025 GCF_052113985.1 Pseudoduganella sp. RAF53_2
ACGTAACCGTTGACGGTGGCTCCAACGTGTCCGTGTCCCTGAACGGCGGCACCGGCGTTGACACCGTGATTGGTGCAACCACTGTTGCCAAGGGCGCTGTTTCCGTAACCAACACCAACCTGGCTGATGCAAACATCGCTGTAGACGGCGGCACTTCCGTGACCGTAACCGCACAAGGCGTGACCGCAGCAGCTGGTGCTGCTGGCACCATCACCGTTGGCAATGGCGGTGCTGCTACTGACCTGCCATCGGGCGCTATCGCTGTGACCTCCATCGGCGCTGCTGCAAACGGTACCGCTCCAGCAGACATGGCTGCTATCACCGTTAAGGGCGGCACCAAAGTAACCGTGGTGCAAACCGCTACTGCGGACGACACTGCTGCTGCTGACGACGCTGCTGCAACCGCCAACGTTATCACCCAAGGTGACATCGCCATTACCGGCGGCAAAGCCACCACCGAAGTTGTTGTTCAGCAGACCGCTACTTCCGCTGGCGAAGATGCTTCTGCAGCAACCGCCGGCGTCAAGACTGTTGACGTTGTGACCTTCGTTAAGATGGCCGCAGGCGAAACCGTCACCGTTGACGGCTTGGTCTTCACTGCCAACAAGGCGCTGACCGCTGCTGAAGTTGCAGCTGCATTCGCTAACCTGTCCGCTGGCGCAACCCAAGGTTCCGCTCCTGCGTCGAACGGCGTGTACTCCGGCGCTCTGTCGACTCACTTTGTCTCCGCAGGTGTGGTGGCTTCCGGCACCAGCCAGACTGTGACCTTCACTTCTGCTAAAGCTGACGGTACCGCAACTATCGTTGTTGCTGACACTGCTGCTGCTGGCAACGTGGCTGCAAGCGAAACCACCGCAGGCGTGGCCAACGTCGACGCAACCGTAGGTTCGCTGGCTGTAGCAGCAGGTAAAGTGACCATCGCTGACGGCGGCACCAAGACCATCGCTACCGTGACCGTTGACGGCTACGGTGCTGGTTCGACCATCAACTCCGGCGCTCTGACCACTCTGAATCTGGCTCACAGCGGCGCTGCTGACATTGCAGTTACCAACGCCACTGCCAACGCCACTCTGAACCTGAAAGTGGACGGCCTGGGTGATACCGACACTCCAACTGCTGCCAAGATCGATCTGAGCGCTGCTAGCTACACCACTCTGAACGTCACGACCGCTAACGCGGACTCTCTGGCTGCTCTGATTGCTGCTGGCGCAACCGCCATGACCGTTGCTGGTACTAACGCGATCGACCTGACCGACGCTGCTACCGACCTGAGCGGCCTGAAGACTCTGACCGTGACCGGCGCTGCTGGCGTTGCTGTGGACCTGAGCGGTTCCGCAAACCTGACCACCGTTGACACCACCGGCACCACCGGCACCAACACCGTTGGCATCGATGCTACCGTTGCAACCTACAAGGGCGGTGCAGGCGTTGATAAAGTCACCGTTGCAGGCAACGTGACCAAAGCGATCACCCTGGGCGCTGGCGACGACGTCGTAACCCTGGCAACCGCTTCCCTGGGTGCTAACATCTCCGGCGGCGACGGCACCGACACCCTGTCGATGACCGCAGCTGACGCGGAATCTGCATCGGGCAGCAGCGCTTTCGCAGCCAAGATCGACGGCTTCGAAAAACTGCAACTGGCTGCTGCCGCTGCTGACACCACCGTTGACCTGTCCAATCTGGACAACATCAACTACGTGGTAACCGCTGGTGCAGCTAACACCTTCACCCTGACCCTGGACAAGCTGGCTGCTGCTAGCACCGTAGAACTGAGCGGCGCCCAGGCTGGTGGTACCGTTGAAGCCGTGCTGGCTGATGCTACTGGTTCTTCTGACGTGCTGAACGTTGTTCTGAAGACCGCTGCAGCTGCTGCTGTTGACTTCGGTGCTGTAGTTGCTGCTGATGTTGAAACCGTCAACCTGACCGTGACCGACACCAAGACCAAGACTATCGATACCTTCACCCTGGACCTGGCAGCTGATTCGGCTACCAATGTCGTGGTGACCGGTAACGCCAACCTGGTCC
>NZ_JBFRDW010000855.1:0-2019 GCF_052113985.1 Pseudoduganella sp. RAF53_2
AGATTGCGCTGCCGGATCTGCTGAAGCGCATCAAAGGCAAGTCGCTCGATTTCATGCCGGGCGCGCGCTTTGAGTACAGCAATTCGAATTATGTGCTGCTGGGCGCCATCATCGAGAAAGTGAGCGGTGAGCCTTATGGCAAGTTCATGGAAGAGCGCATCTTCATGCCGCTGGGACTGGGCAATACGGCCTACGCCGGTTATGAACGTGCCGCGTCCATGCGCGCTAAAGGCTACGATGCTGACAACGGCAAGTACAGCAAGCCGAAATCGATCAGCATGTCCATGGCCTATGCAGCGGGCGGGCTGGTGTCGACCGTGGACGATTTGGCGCGCTGGGATGCAGCCATCGCCAGCGGCAAGCTGCTGAAAGGCGAAAGCTGGCAGCGCGTGTTTTCGCCGGCGCGCCTGCAGAACGGAGAACCCAGCAATTACGGCTACGGTTGGGGATTGGGCAAGCTGCAAGGGGTGACCGAATACTCGCACGGCGGCGAGATCTACGGCTTCAGCAGCTTCGTGGCGCGCCTGCCGGAGCAGGGCATCTACGTCGCGGTGCTGGCCAATGCCAGCGGCGACGTGACCACCGAACTGCTGGCGCAGCGCGTGGCGGCAGTCGCCCTGGGCAAGCCGGTGCCGCATTACCGCAAGATCACTTTGAGCAAATCGACGCTGGAGGAATTCGCGGGCACTTATCACGGCGACGAAGGAACGGTACGCACGGTGAAGCGCGATGGCGATCATCTGGTCGTTGAACGCAGCGGCGCTCCAAAGGTTGAGATTTTCCCTTATTCCGACAGCGCCTTCTTCGTGCGCGATTCCTTGTCGCAGGCCGAGTTTGTGCGCGATCCGCAGGGCAAAGTGGTCGAGCTTCTTCTTACCCGTAACGGCAACGTCACCCGCAACGCGCGCGTGGCGACCAAAAAATGGTGGCCACTATGAAGCAGAGCATTGTGCACATTGCGCTGGTCGTACGCGATTACGATGAAGCGATCGATTTCTACGTCGACAAACTAGGTTTCGARCTGATCGAAGACACCTACCAGCCGGCGCAGGACAAGCGCTGGGTCGTCGTCGCCCCGCCCGGCGGCAGCGGCACCACGCTGCTGCTGGCACGCGCCGCCAAGCCTGAGCAGGAGCCCTTCGTCGGCAACCAGGCTGGTGGGCGCGTGTTCCTCTTTTTGAATACCGACGACTTCTGGCGCGACGTCGAACGCCTGCGCGCGCACGGCGTGCATTTCGCGCGCGAGCCCAAGGAAGAAGACTACGGCCTGGTCGCGGTCTTCGCGGACCTGTACGGCAATTTGTGGGATTTGCTGCAGCTGAAACCAGACCATCCTGTTGCGCGCCGCGGACGGGATTAGAACCCACGGCAAGGAGCGGGTGGCTGCCACGATGTGGCAGCCACCTGGGTTGCGCCGCTGGTTTGGAATAAAAAAAGCCCCGCACGAAGCGGGGCTTTTGTGGAGCGTGTGCGCGCTTAGAGCACGTCGCTCGCGTGGTCGGCGAGGCGGGAGCGCTCGCCGCGGGCCAGGGTGACGTGGCCGCTGTGGGCCCAGCCTTTGAAGCGGTCGACGACGTAAGTCAGGCCGCTCGAACCCTCGGTCAGGTATGGCGTGTCGATCTGCGCGATATTACCCAGGCAGAGGATCTTGGTGCCCGGACCGGCGCGCGTTACCAGGGTCTTCATCTGCTTCGGCGTCAGGTTCTGCGCCTCGTCGATGATGAGGAACTTGTTGACGAAGGTACGGCCGCGCATGAAGTTCAGAGACTTGATCTTGATGCGCGAGCGGATCAGGTCCTGCGTTGCCGCACGGCCCCATTCGCCGCCTTCACCGTCGGACTTGTTCAGCACTTCGAGGTTGTCGTCGAAAGCGCCCATCCAAGGCCCCATCTTCTCTTCCTCGGTACCCGGCAGGAAGCCGATGTCCTCGCCCACCGGCACGGTGACGCGGGTGACGATGATCTCGTTGTACAGCTTCGTCTCCAGCACCTGCGCCAGGCCGGCGGCCAGTGCCAGCAG
>NZ_JBFRDW010000856.1:0-1993 GCF_052113985.1 Pseudoduganella sp. RAF53_2
GCCCAGCAGCGGGAAAGTCATGCGGCCGGAATCGCTGATGCGCGTTTCGATCGCCATATCGGGATTGTCATACACGGAAGCCTTCACCACGTCGCCAGGGCCCAGCGTGACATCCGCTGCCTGCGCGATGCCGAAGGACAGTCCGAGCAGGACTGCCATCACCCACATCATCAGTCTTTTCATCGTCATTCTCCTTCTTTGCACATTGAGGACGCCGCCTTACTTCAGGCCGGCGACGCCGCGTTCGTTCATTTCCGTCTTGCCACTATCAACGGGCGTGGCATCGGCGGACTGGGCCGGTAAGGCAGCTGCAGCCGCAGGCGTCGTTGCCGGCGCTGCTCCGGTGCCACCGGATTGATTCATGTAAGCGATCTTGGCCGTCGAGCGCAGGCGCWTGATTTCGGCTTCGGCCGCTTCCTTGTTCTTCTTCGCGTACAGGAATTGCTCAATCTGCGGCGTGGCCGTTTCCAGATTCACCGGCGCCGGGTGCACGTCCGCAATCGAGATCAGCATGCTGCGCTCGCCTTCGCGGATGATGAACATCTGCCCCCTTGGCATGGCCGCCAGCTTGGCCGACAGTTCCGGCGGCAAGTCCGAGCTGGTGCGGCTGATCTGGGCGCGTGCGTACTTGACCTTGTGCGCATCCAGCCAGGTCGACACATCGTCCAGCGACTTGGACGCATCCATTGCCGCTTTCAGCTCATCGCTGACATCGCGCGTGGCCACCACCAGCTCGCGCATATCGAATTGCTTGCGGTTGGTAAAGAACTGCGGGTTCTGGCTGAAGTAGGCTTCCACTTCCGGCTTGCTGGGCTTGGTCAGCGTACCGACACGCTTCTGCATATAGGCTTGCGCCAGGATCAGCGACTTGGCGCGTTCAATGGCTTGCACCACTTTCGGATCGCGATCGATTTTTTCCTTGGCCGCTTCGCTGTCCAGCAGCTGGCGGTCGATCAGGGCTTCCAGCACTTGCTTGCGGGTCGCTTCCTGGTTGGCCGTGGCTGGTGCATTGTTGCGTGCCAGTTCGTCGTTCAGTTGCAGTACGGTGATCTCTTCGCCGTTGACGCTGGCCAGCGCCTGGCCAGGCTTCTTCTCGGCCTTGTTACCACATGCGACCAGAGCGGCGGCGGTGAGGACGGCCAGTCCGGCGCTCAAGAGTCGCTGGTTGAGTTGAGTGTTCAAAGTAGTCCTCCCGATTGTTGCAAATAGACAAAATAGCAACTTTATGCTGCAATTGTAATGGGCGTATTGCCGCGCACGATTGACTTGAGATGAAAAAAGTCAATGTGCGTTTTGCCGAGCTAAAACAACTTTTACGGTGCGCAAAATAATCCAGAGGTCCAGCCACAAGGACCAGTTACGCAGGTAGTCGAGGTCGTAGCGGATGCGCGCTTCCATCTTGTCGAGCGTCTCCGTTTCGCCACGCAAGCCATTGACCTGGGCCCAGCCCGTGATGCCGGGCTTGGCCTTGTGGCGCAGCATGTAGCCCTTGATCAGCTTGCGGTATTGCTCGTTGTGCGCGACCGCATGCGGACGCGGCCCAACGATACTCATCGTGCCTTGCAGCACGTTGATGAACTGCGGCAGCTCATCCAGCGAGGTGCGCCGCAGGAAGGCGCCGATGCGGGTCAGGCGCGAATCGTTGACTTTTGCCTGCACCACTTTTGCCCCGTCTTCCGTCACCTTCATCGAGCGGAACTTGTAGACGATGATCTGTTCCCCATACAGGCCGTAGCGGCGCTGGCGGAAGATCACCGGCCCCGGTGAACTGGCCAGCACGGCCAGTGCAATCACCAGCATGATCGGCGTCAAGAGGATCAGGATGATGGTGGCCAGGATGAAATCGCTGGCACGCTTGAGCCAGCTGTTGAAGCCGGTGAACGGCGTTTCGCAMATCGCCACCACCGGCATGCCGCCCACATTGTCGAAGCGGGCTTGCATCAGGTCGAACACATAGATATCGGGCAGGAAGTAGACCGATGCCGTGGTGTCC
>NZ_JBFRDW010000857.1:0-1988 GCF_052113985.1 Pseudoduganella sp. RAF53_2
TTCAGGATCAGCACAATCTCGCCGGAACCGAGCACCGTCGCGCCGGCAATACCGGCCATGCGCGACAGCTGCGGGCCGATGTTCTTGATAACGACCTCGCGGTTGCCCACGATTTCGTCGACGTGCACCGCTATGCGTCCGCCACCGCTGTGCAGCATCAGCACCGGCGAAGAACGCTGCTGCACCGGCTGCGCGGCATGATCGCCCAGCAGGCCTGGCAGATAACGCAGGCCGACGTGCTGACCATGCAGCACCACCGCGCCCTTGGCCGTGGCATCCTGCAGCGCGGCTTCTTTCAGCTGCAGCACTTGTTCCACCATCTGCGCAGGCAGCGCATGCGTGCGGCCGCCGGCGGACACCAGCACCACTTGCGTGACGGCCAGCGTCAGCGGCAGGCGAATCGTGAAGCGCGTGCCTTTGCCCAGTTCGGAGAAGGTTTCAACGCGGCCACCCAGCGACTGGGCTTCCGACTGCACCACATCCATACCGACGCCACGGCCAGCCAGTTCGGTCAGCGTGTCCGCAGTGGAGAAGCCAGGCTGGAAGATCAGTTTCACCGCTTCGGCATCGCTCACATCTTCGTTGTCGGCCAGCAGGCCTACGCTGCGGGCTTTTGCGCGAATGCGGTCCAGGTCCAGACCTGCGCCGTCGTCGCTGAATTCGAGCACCACTTCGTTGCCCTGCTGGCTGACCTGCACCAGCAGCTCGCCCGTTTCGGCCTTGCCATTGGCGCCGCGCTTGGCGCGCGGCTCGACACCGTGCACGATAGCGTTACGCAGCAGGTGTTCGAATGGTGCGGCCATGCGTTCCAGCACACTGCGGTCCATTTCGACGGCACTGCCGCGGATGTCCAGGTTGACGCGCTTGTCCACTTCCTTCGCGCTCTGGCGCGCGACGCGGAACAGACGCTCGGAGATGCTGGCAAACGGCACCATGCGTACGCGCATCAGGTCCTGCTGCAGGTCGCGCGTCATACGCGCTTGCTGATTGAGGTCGCCGTTGGCGGTATCCACGGAGCGCATCAGGCCTTCGTGGAAGGACGCCACGTCGTTCACGCTCTCCGCCATCATGCGGGTCAGTTCCTGCAGGCGGGTGAAGCGGTCGAATTCCAGCGGGTCGAATTCACGCTCGCCGGCAATCGACATGCGCGAGGCGATCTGCGATTCGGCCTGCATTTCCACTTCGCGCAGCTGGCGGCGCAGGCGCGCCAGGTTTTCCTGGAAGTCGGACAGCGAGGTACGCAGGGTGTTGACTTCGTTCTCCAGGCGCGAGCGGGCGATGGAGACTTCACCGGCCTGGTTCACCAGGCGGTCGAGAATGTCGGCGCGGACGCGGACCAGCGGCGACTTCGAACCACCGGCTTCGGCCTCTTCGCCGCGCTGCACAGGCGCCGGCAGCGGAGCACGCGGTGCGGCGGCTTGTCCGGCTGCGGCTGCGGAGCCTGCGGCCGGTGCGCCGGATGGCGTCGCGGCGGCGCCATCGGCGAGCACGCCGGAATCTTCCGCGGCGGCAGATGCCAGCGGTGCGGCTTGCGCGGCTTGCACGGCTTGTTGATAGGCTGCCGGGTTCTGCAGTTGCTCGAACAGCAGCAGCGCGTGGTCGTAGTGCGCCAGCAGTTCATCGAAGGCATGCGGCGTCGCGCTGTTCGCGTGCACCATGTTTTCGATGTGCGTTTCGATTTCGTGTGCGTGCTGGCCGAGACGCATGGCGCCGGCCATACGCGCGCTGCCCTTCACCGTGTGTAGCACGCGCTGCAGGCTGTGGGCATGGCTGAAGTCGGACGGCGTGTTGTGCCATGCGCGCAGTGCTTCGCCCACTTGCGGCAGCAGGTCGGCGCCCTCTTCCAGGAAGACTGGCAGCAGGTCCGGGTCCAGTTCATCGGTGAAGCTGGCGGCACTGCCGGCCAGCAGGTGCTCGGATGCAGGAATCGGCAGTACCTGCACTTCCGATGGCGGTGCGATGTCCAGGTTGACGGCTTCGTGCAGACC
>NZ_JBFRDW010000858.1:0-1984 GCF_052113985.1 Pseudoduganella sp. RAF53_2
CCATCAAACAGGGCAAGGAAAAAAGCATACTTGCCGGCGACCCGCTGATCTATGTATCGGCCATCGAAAAAGTCGATGGCAAGCCGCAGGAGCGCAACAAGCCGGGCGCCACGGCGATCGTGCAGACTTCGTCGCGCCAGTTCCTGGCCCGCGCAGCGTACAACGCCAAATCGCAGGTCGCGGCGCGCGTGTGGAGCTTGCACGAGGATGAGCCGGTCGATCACGCGCTGATCAAGCGCCGCGTACAAGCGGCTGTGCAGCTGCGCGCCGATGCGCTGAACAGCGCAGATCCGCAGGCGCTGATTCAGCTGATCGATGGCGACAAGGACGGCCTGCCAGGCCTGCTGGTACACAGCTACGGCGGCACCGACGGCTATCTGGTCTGCCAGTTCAATGCCGGCGGCGTCGACTTGTGGAAGGTCGCTATCGTGCAGGCCCTGCTCAAAGCCACCGGCTGCCGCAACGTCTATGAACGCTGCGATCAACTGATACGCAAAGGTGAAGGGTTGCTTGTCGCGCCGGGTGCGCTGGCAGGCGACGAGCCACCCCAGCGGCTGATGGTGCGCCAGGGCGGCAAGCTGCTGCCGATGGATATACGCACCGGCTTCACCTACCCTCGCTAAGACAGCAAGGCCACCAGCGCGGTTGGGTGGAAGGGCAAGCCAAACAGACCGCAAATGCCCATGAAGATGCCAAACGCCGTAGGCACCATCGACAGCCAGAATAGCCAGCGCTGCCTGGTCAGCGTGGTGATCGCCAGCAGCGCGATCGCGATCGCCAGCATGGCGTCGGACAGGTCGAACTGGTCGTCCTTGAAATTCAAGGCGTCGTAGGTCTTATCGTCCTGCTCGGCCTGGGCTTTCAGCTCGTCCTTCTTGCGCTTCTGATCCGCAGCCAGCTTGACGTAATTGGCGATGGCCTCGTCGTAAGCCGGCTGCTCGCTCGCCGGACGCCCGCCCTTGGCCAGTTTGAGCTGCACGATCGTCGCATTCGCGACCTCTTCACGGATATTGCGCGCCTGGTAGAAGGACCAGTGGTCCACCTTATTCGCCTGCGCCTGCTGCATGGCCTGATTGATGTTATCGTCCTTGACCTTGCAGATGCCCATGAAGGTCGCGAGGATGGCGACCACCACGGCCACACGCATATTGAGGGGATTGTTGTCGTCTTTCTCGTCCATGCCCTAGTGTTACCAAAAGACCTTAAGCCCTCATTAATTACTTCACTGCCAGTGATACGGAGGCGCGAAATTGTGGGGCGCGGCGGGCCATGGTGGCTTGTTCGTAGGCGTAGGCCATCCCGATCAGCGAGGCTTCGCTGAAGGCGGTGCCCACGAAGCTCAGGCCGACGGGCAGGCCTTGCACGTGGCCCGCGGGGACGGTCACGTGGGGATAGCCAGCAACGGCGGCAGGTGAAGAGAAGCTGCGGCCGTAATGGTCGCCGTTGATGAAGTCAGTCAGCCATGCGGGGCCGTCGGTGGGGGCGATCAGCGCGTCGAGGCGGTGTTCTTTCAGGACCTGGTCGATACCCTCTTCGCGCGAGTAGCGGCGGTTGTTGGCCAGCGCTTCAATATATGCCTGGCTGTCCAGGCCTTCTTTGGCTTCGGAGCGCTCGAGGTATTCCTGGCCGAAGTATGGCAGTTCGAGTTGCGCGTTGCGCTTGTTGAAGGCGATCAGGTCGGCCATGTTCTTGACCTGCGCGTCCGGCGCGTAGTTCTTCAGGTAGGCCGCGAGGTCGGACTTGAACTCATACAGCAGCACTTCGGTTTCGCTGTCGCCGTATTTCTCGGTATTCGGCACCTTCACGTCGATCAGCTCCGCGCCGAGCGATTTCAATGCGGCGAGCGCCTTTTCCATTTCCGCGTCGATGGCATCGCTGCCGCCGAAGAAATTGCGTGCGATGCCGAGGCGCTTGCCCTGCAGGGCGTTCTTGTCCAGGGCCTTGGCGTAATCGGAGACTTTGCCTGCGCCGTCCTGCGTAATGG
>NZ_JBFRDW010000859.1:0-1982 GCF_052113985.1 Pseudoduganella sp. RAF53_2
GTCCGGTGTTGTCCCTTTTGATTCGTCTTGCCTTGCCGACCGTCGCCGTCATGTTTATAACGACACTGGTTGGTGTCGCCGAGACCTATTTTGTCAGCTCGCTGGGCTTGCAAGCGATCGCGGCCGCATCGCTAGTCGTTCCTGTGATGGTGCTGATGACCACGATGGCAAGCGCAGGCATCGGCGGCGGAGTGTCGTCAGCGATCGCTCGCGCCGGCGGCGCCCGCCGACAGGACGAGGCGGAAAGCCTGGCGTGGCACGCGCTGGTCATCGGGATCGCGGCGGGCGGGCTGTTCTCGCTACTGCTGATCCTGGCCGGCCCGGCGTTGTACCGCAGCCTTGGCGGCAGCGGCGCAGCACTGAAGCAGGCGGTGCTGTACTCGAACATCCTGTTCGGCGGTGCAATCCCGTTTTGGATATTGTTGTTGCTGCTGGCCGCCTTGCGCGGAACCGGTAACGTCAAGGTGCCTGCCAAGATTATCCTCGGCGGCGCGATGGGGGGACTGGTATTGTCACCAGTGCTGATTAACGGCTGGCTTGGTGCACCGCACATGGGTGTGGCGGGCGCTGGCGTCGCCCAGGTGTTATGCAATATCGCCGCGCTGAGCGTGGTGGTGCGGTACATGCGCTCGCCTTCTACCACGCTACGCTTGTGCCGCCATTCACTGCAGCGCAAGCATTTCCGTGCGATTCTCGGCATTGGCGTGCTGTCGGCGATTAACGCTGTCATGTCCGCCGCGGCAATCACCGCGCTGACTGCCGCAGCCGGTGCTGTCAGCCTAGCCGCCGTCGCCGGCTACGGCATAGCCTCCCGCCTCGACATGCTGTTGATACCGGTGATGTTCGGCTTTGGTACTGCCGCAATCACGCTGGTGGGCACCAACCTGGGCGCCGGCAACGTGGAACGTGCCCGTCGGATTGCGATCATCAACGTGCTGTTTGTTGCGGGCGTGGTTGGCACGGTTGGGCTGCTGGCCTCGCTGTTCCCGCAACTATGGCTAGGCCTGTTCACCAGCGATAGCGCCGCGATCGCGGTCGGTGCACAGTACCCGCACGTGGTCGCCCCTTTCTACGCGGGGCTGGGTGTAATTTTCGAGCTGTACTTTGCGGGACAAGGCGCGCGACGCATTCTCTGGCCGATGATCGCCAGCGTAGTACGCTGCTCGTTTGCGCTGGCGGCGATGGTGTTGGTGCAGCAACATTACGTGAGCCTGGACACTGCTTTCATACTGGTGGCGGTCAGCATCGTGGCGGCGGCCACAATTAGTCTACTCGGGTTCAAGTGGACACGCTGGAATCGATAGCGATCGACTCGTGGCCTAAATGCCGGGAATGCGTCGTCGGGAAACTCTTCGAACAAGGACAGTTGTACCACTTCCACCTGCTCGAGCGTTAAGTTTCTTCCTCGCGCAGCTGGACATGGATGTAATGACGCCTTTCCGCTCACGACCGGCTGAAACCGCAGCCGATAATGCCAAAGAAAACCTAACCCAGCTGACGCCTCTTGTCGGGTCAAGTCTAAGTTACTACAAATAAATGCCACGCCGGCACGCGGCCTCTCAGCGTACTTAGCTTTAGCGCGGCGCACACGACATCAGCGTCCAGCAGGTTGGATCGACGGTCTGTAATGCTCATTAGGTACTCCGTGTCCAGAGTCACATCGTGCAGACGCTGTCGGACAGTGGTTGAACTCCAATGTACTCATCAGTTACGAGCTATCGTGACATGGCGAGCCGAATGCAGCCAGCTAGACACAGCTACGCGGTCCGTTCTTAACGGTAGCTTTGCACATGACCTTATTGCGGCTGCGTCGCTGAGTGGAAATTTGCGTCTCCTGTACTGTATACTGCGGCTGCATCAACCAATGAGCTTTCGTTGGCCTTACCCTCCACGACCATGGCTTCGCATCGGCAATCAAGCCGTTATTGTGGTGGCTCTGATTGCCCTGTCTTGATCACACATTTGCTTGCAACGTTCTAGGG
>NZ_JBFRDW010000860.1:0-1979 GCF_052113985.1 Pseudoduganella sp. RAF53_2
GATGGGGGCCATGGATACGCCAGAATTCCAAACCATCTGGGAGTTTCGCGTGCCTGAGGGCGCGCGGGACGAATTCGCCAGCCACTATGGTCCGGAGGGCAGCTGGGCGCATTTGTTCGCGCGCGGCGAGGGCTATCTCGGCACCGAGCTGCTACAGGATGCCACCGACCCGGAACGCTTCCTCACCATCGACCACTGGCTCAGCCAGGACGATTTCGAAACCTTCAAAACCCGCTTTGCCGAAGAGTACGCCGCCCTGGATGCGCGCTGCGAGGCGCTGACCGCCGGTGAACGCGCGATCGGGCAGTTCTTTACCCCCTGACCGCAAAGTGTTTCTTTTTCGCACCATTGTTTTTGTGTAAATTATTTCCCCATGGCATAATCAAAGCCATAAAACAATCAATACTGGGACATGATCAAGAAAACTCTGGCCTTGGCGCTGCTGTGCGGCGCCACCACCGTGGCTTTTGCCACGACCGCCCAACCAGGCATGTGGGACAGTCTGGTCGGCCTGAAGTATGCGAAAGCCCGCAAGGAAGTGATCGACGCGGGCTGGCGTCCAGACCACCGCAAGGCCGACTCGGCATGGGAACAGCAGTTGCAGCTGCAATATCCCGAGCTGCGTTCCTGCACCGTGGACCGACCGGCCTGCACCCTGTATTTCGTCGCTTACGACGGCACTTGCCTGAAGGTCGTCGCCGAGGGCGAAAAGGTGAATGACTTCACGGTGCGCAGCGTGGCCAAGGAGTGCCAGCGCAAGGACTAACGCCGGGACAGCGTCGCGCTGTCCAGTTTTATGTCCAGCTGCATCAGGTGCATATTCAGGATGTGCAGGTTGACGTCCGCCTTCACCAATTCTTTTAGCCGGGCTTCGAAGGCCTCGGCATATTGTCCGCAGGGACTGCCTTTGACGAAGGCGAAGTAGTTTTTGTCTTCGGTGATGAAGGGGCGCACGGCCACGAAGTGCTCGCTCTGCCTGTGGCGGGCAAGCCAGGTTTCGCCCGTGAGCAGGCCGGTAATCACGTAATCGATGCGGCCCGCGG
Organism: Pseudoduganella sp. RAF53_2; assembly: GCF_052113985.1. Classification (NCBI taxonomy): domain Bacteria; kingdom Pseudomonadati; phylum Pseudomonadota; class Betaproteobacteria; order Burkholderiales; family Oxalobacteraceae; genus Pseudoduganella; species Pseudoduganella sp. RAF53_2. Next base: position 1,044 of record NZ_JBFRDW010000860.1, read on the forward strand.
CCAGCTTTCTGAAATTGGTGTCTGCATTGCCGGCTTCCTCGAGGTGCAGGTTCCCTTCGGCGAACTTGTCGAATTCGGCGCTGAAGCGGTTGCCGAGCGCCACGCCGCCCCGCTTGTCGACCAGGTCGCCCCAGTGGTGATAGACGAAGCTGTGCTGGCGGTTGATGAACACGGCGACGGGATTGGGAAAGGCCGGGGTGCGCACGTAGCTGAGATAAGCTTCGCGCTCGGGCAGCATTTTGAGTGTCGCGACCATGTCGATGCCGCCTGAAGCAGCCACCGCCAGCACGCGTTTCCATGGCCCGAGATAGCGCACTTCGTAGGGAATCTTCAGGTCGTCGAGAATGTGCGTCGCGAGGTCAATACTGGCGCCACGCAATCGTTCGCCGTCATACCAATGCAAGGGTTGATAGTCGGGATCGGCCGACAGCACGAGTTTGCCGCATTCGCTGCGGCATGGCAGAGCCAATACAAGCAACAGCACCGCCATGATGGGGCGTAACCGTGAAACCATCGTTTGATACTACTCCCGGCGATCGGGCTGGTAAAGTAGCACCTATGAATTTGCAACTGCGCCTCGCCACACCCGCCGACCTGCCCGAAATCATGCGCCTTGAGCGTGCAGGATTCGCGGCCGACATTCAGGAAACCGATATTACTTTCGCCGAAAGACTTGCTGCCGCGCCGGATGGCTGCTGGGTGCTGGACAACGAAGAAGGGCGCCTGCTCGGTTATCTATGCGCGGAGTTCTGGGCCTTTGACCCCGCCGCTCCGGCCGCGAAGTTTGCGCGGGACCATAGCGCGGGCGCACTGCACCGGCTGGACGGGGAGGAAGTGTATATCTCGTCCATGGTGGTCGATCCCGCCACGCGCGGCACGGGCTGGGGACGCCGTCTGTTCCGCGATGCGGTAGCGGCGATGTTTGCACGCCACAAC
>NZ_JBFRDW010000861.1:0-1971 GCF_052113985.1 Pseudoduganella sp. RAF53_2
CCGGTGACCGGTGATCAGGGCGATCTTGCCCTCAAAATTGACTTCGATGCCCACAGAACTGCTCCTTCACATGCTGAAGCATAATGATTACACAAAAAACCACGCATTAGATTGCCAGCACTAATAATTGACCTCACAATGCTGCCACCTTGCATTACCATACAAAAAAGAGCACACTCGTACTAATTTTTTCGCTTATTCAATTCTTATAACAAATCATGACCAACCTTGTTGAACAGTACGGCCCACGCGAGGCGATGGAGTACGACGTTGTTATCGTAGGCGGCGGCCCAGCCGGCCTGTCGGCAGCCATCCGCCTGAAGCAGGTCAACCCGGAGATTTCCGTTGTCGTCCTCGAAAAAGGCGGCGAACTGGGCGCCCATATCCTGTCCGGCGCCGTGATGGACCCGCGCGCGATCAGCGAGCTGATCCCCGACTGGAAGGAAAAAGGCGCCCCGCTGAACACCGAGGTCACCGAAGACCGCATGCTGTTCCTGACCGAGTCCAAGGCTTACAAGACCCCGAACTTCATGCTGCCGGCCTGCTTCCAGAACCACGGCAACTACGTGATCTCGCTGGGTAACGTGACCCGCTGGCTGGGCCAGCAGGCCGAGGCGCTGGGCGTGGAAATCTTCCCCGGCTTCGCGGCGGCGGAAGTGCTGTACAACGACGACGGTTCCGTCAAAGGCGTGGCCACCGGCAATATGGGCGTCAAGCGCGATGGCGAACCCGGCCCAGAATTCCAGCTGGGCATGGAGCTGCACGGCAAATACACCCTGTTCGCCGAAGGCGCGCGCGGCCACCTCGGCAAGCAGCTGATGGCCAAGTTCGACCTGAACAAGGGCAAAGATCCCCAGTCCTACGGCATCGGCATCAAGGAACTGTGGGAAATCGATCCTGCCAAGCACAAGCCCGGTCTGGTCATCCACACCACGGGCTGGCCGCTGGACACCAAAACCTATGGCGGTTCTTTCCTCTACCACCTGGAAAACAACCAGGTCATGGTCGGCTACGTGGTGGGTCTCGACTATGAGAATCCTTACCTGTCGCCCTACGAGGAATTCCAGCGCTACAAGACGCACCCGGCCATCCGCACCTTCTTCGAAGGCGGCAAGCGCATTTCCTACGGTGCCCGCGCGATTACCGCCGGCGGCCTGCAGTCCCTGCCGAAGCTGGTCTTCCCGGGCGGCGCGCTGATCGGCTGCGACGCCGGCTTCCTGAATATGAGCCGCATCAAGGGTTCCCATGCGGCGATCAAGTCCGGCATGATGGCCGCCGACGCCGTGGCGGAAGCGCTGGGCGCGGGCCGCACCGGCGACGAACTGGCCGCCTACCCGGCCGCTTTCGAGCAGTCCTGGCTGAAGGAAGAGCTGCACGTGGCGCGTAATGTGAAGCCATGGCTTAAGAAAGGCCTGTACCTGGGCTCCCTGATGACGGGCATCGACCAGATCGTGTTCCGCGGCAAAGCGCCATGGACCCTGCGCCACTCCACCCCGGATCACGCCTGCCTGCGCCCGGCCTCCGATTTCACGCCTATTACTTATCCGAAACCGGATGGCAAGCTGACGTTCGACCGCCTGTCCTCGGTGTTCATCTCGAATACCAACCATGCGGAAGACCAGCCGATCCACCTGACCCTGAAGGACAATTCGGTGCCGGTGCAGATCAACCTGTCCAAGTACGCCGGACCGGAATCGCGCTACTGCCCGGCGGGCGTGTATGAATTCGTCAAGACCGACGAGGGCCAGGACCGCCTGCAGATCAACGCCCAGAATTGCGTCCATTGCAAGACTTGCGATATCAAGGACCCGACCCAGAATATCGTCTGGGTTACGCCGGAAGGTGGCGGCGGGCCGAACTATCCGAACATGTAAATGTCATAACAGGGGCGCTGCGGCGCCCTTTTTTACATCCACGGCAAAAGGCAGGTGGCAGCCACGATGTGGCTGCCACCAGGGTTACGCCGTGGGT
>NZ_JBFRDW010000862.1:0-1969 GCF_052113985.1 Pseudoduganella sp. RAF53_2
GTATATTTATAGGCTGTTAAACTTTAGTATATTTATAGGCTGTTAAACTTTAGCCGGTGGGTTCTCCATCCCATCGAGGCCATTGATAAAGCCGGCCATTTCCTGCAGGGCGAACACCTTGCAGGCACACTCGTTGCGGGCTTCCTGGTCTTGCAGGGGCGCCGCAGGCATCCGCCGCACCGTCGTCTTGATACCGCAAGAGATCAGTTTGGCGCCGTATTGTTCAGCTTCGTCACGTAATGGGTCATCCTCGGCGGACAGAATCAGGGCCGGAGGCAGGTTCTTCAGCCGGCTCGACTGAAGGGGCGACGCGTACGGGTGGGTACGGTCGGCAGCATTGGGGAGGTAACCGCGGTAGGCTGCAGCGCACGTCTCAGCCACCTGGGCCTTGGCGGCACAATTGGGCATCTCGCGCATGGAGCCGGTGGACAGGCCGGGGTCCAGCATCGGCATAATCAGAATCTGGCCCGCCAGCGGAGGGCCGCCGCGGTCGCGCGACATCAGGGTCGTGACGGCGGCCAGATTGGCGCCGGCCTCGATGCCGGCAGTCAGCATGCGCTTGCCAGTCCAGTTCAGTTTGGTCTTGTTCTTCTTGGCCCACAGCAGCACGGCGTGGGCGTCTTCCACCGCGGCCGGGAAAGGGCTCACGGTAGCAAGGGTATAGTTCGAGGCCAGGATCACATGGCCGGTATTGCAGCTGACCAGATGGCGCAGGAAAGCATCGGCTTCCTCCAGATCGCCCTCGACGAAGCCGCCGCCGTGGAAGAACACGATCAGCGTCTCGCGCTTGGCGGTCGCTGCGCCCGCCATATACAGGCGGGCTGCCAGCGGACCCTGGGCGCCGCGCACTTCAATATCGCGGATCTTCAGGTCGGGCGCGAACTCCGGCGCGGTCTGCTGCATGGCGGTCATTGCTGTACCGCCTCCGGCGCGGACGCCGTCAGTGCGAGGTCAGGCGCGCTGGCGTCGCTCAGCACCACATGGGTGAGTGCCGCCACGCCGCGGGCTTCAGCTCGCGCAGCGCTCGAATACTCGTCGGTATAGACCATGCCGGCCAGCGCGAGCGCGCTGAGCGCAATGGCTACCAAAGCAAAAAATCCATCCCTGAATCCCATGATCAACTCCTTTCCTGGTTACCGCAGCGTTCACTTTTTTGCTGCAGTACGAGAATCATAAACTTCCACTAGAATATGATAAAGAGAGCAATGACGAATTGATTGTTCAGAATCTCGAACAATAGGGTGTCCGAATGAATAAACTGCAAGCGATGGAAGTGTTCGTCCAGGTGGTCGACGGCGGCGGCTTTACGCGCGCGGCCGAGGCGCTGCAATTGCCGAAGGCCACGGTGTCGACATTAGTTGCCTCACTGGAACAGGCGCTGGCCGTCAAGCTGCTGCACCGTACCACGCGCCAGGTGACTGTCACGGCCGACGGTGCTGCCTATTATGAACGCTGCCTGCGCATCCTGGCGGACGTCAAGGATGCGGAAGAGTCCATCTCCCGCACCCGCCTGTCGCCCAGCGGACGGCTGCGGGTAGACGCGCCGACCGGCCTGTCCGGCGATATCGTGGTGCCCGCGCTGCCGGATTTCTTCGAACGCTATCCCGACATCTCGCTGGAACTGGGCAGTAGCGACCGTCTGGTCGACCTGGTGGAAGAGGGCGTCGATTGCGCCATTCGCGCCGGCGTGCTGGCCAATTCCAGCCTGATTGCCCGCCGCGTCGGCATCCTGAGCTTTATTGCCTGCGCCGCCCCGTCCTATCTGGAGCGCTATGGCATGCCCAGACACCCCAATGAACTGGAACGCCACCGCTGCGTGAACTATTTCTCGTCCAAGACCGGCAGGATCTTCCCGTGGGACTTCAACCGCAGCGGCGAACGCATCGAGCTGCCCCTGCCGGGCGCGATCGCGCTGAATGACTCGAATTCCTATGTGCAGGCTGGCCTGGCCGGACTGGGTGTGCTGCTG
>NZ_JBFRDW010000863.1:0-1967 GCF_052113985.1 Pseudoduganella sp. RAF53_2
CCCATATCGCCGAGTCGTAGTTCACGGTCCCTCCCTGCCATTTCAGTGCCTCGAATCGATTCGAGGTGGTTAGCGGCGCGCCTCCGTAGTTTGAGTGGCACCTCGCTGATTTTCACTCCATTGCGGACACACGGGTCCGAAGTGTTCGGATTCTCGACGTATTTTTCCTGAGCTCTTCCGTCCCTACACTGAGTTCATCAACAAAACTCAGGTGGAATGCATGGAATACATCAAGAACAATCGGCCCCTGTACTGGCTGGCTGCCGGCACCTTCGCCGTTGGCACTGAGAACTTCATGATTGCTGGCCTGCTGCCCGGCATGGCGCAGGATCTTGGCGTCAGCATCGGCGTGGCAGGCCAGCTGGTAACGGTCTTTGCGCTGGCTTATGCACTGAGTTCGCCGTTGCTGGCCACCCTGTTCGGCAACGTCAACCGGCGCAAGCTGCTGATCGCAGCGATGTCCGTCTTCGCATTCGCGAATGTGCTGGCATTCTGCGCGACCGACTACTGGACGCTGATGGCGGCGCGCGTGCTGCTCGCGCTGACAGCCGCCGTGTACGTGCCCGGTGCAAATGCACTTGCCAGCGTGGTCGTGCCACCGGAACGGCGCGGACGCGCCATCGCCATCGTCAATGGCGGCCTCYCCATGGCCATTGCATTGGGCGTCCCCGCAGGCGCGATGCTGGGCGGTGCGCTCGGCTGGCGCGCGACCTTCGGCAGCGTCGCAGTTCTTTCGGTGCTCGCGGTCGCCGGCTTACTGGCAGGTCTACCGCGCGGCATTGGTAGCGGCCTTGCACAGGTCAGCCTGCGGCAACGTATCGCCACTGCCGCACGGCCGGCGGTTCTGCTGACGCTGCTGGTGACGACCTTATGGGCCATGGCCAGCTACACGACCTACACCTATCTGGCGCCGTTACTGGACGCGGCCACCACTATTCATGGCCCCGCCATTGGTTTCGTGCTGTTCGGCTGGGGCATTGCGGCGGCCATCGGCCTGGCGATCAGCGGCCCGGCGGTGGACCGCAAAGGCCCGCGCGCCGTCATCCTGCCGGCGCTGGCCACATCAACCACCGCATTCGTGCTCATTTCGCTGGCCGCGCATATACTCGGCGCGCAATTTGCCATCCTGCCGATTGCGCTAGCCATCGCCGCCTGGGGCGTTGCGCACTGGGCGTTTTATCCGGCGCAGCAAACAAAACTGGTTGGCGTGGCCGGCGTCGCGTCCGCGCCCGTGGCGCTGTCGCTGAACGCATCCTTCATGTATCTCGGTTTCTCGCTTGGTGCGGGACTCAGTTCGCTCACCCTGCACTACAGCGCAATTGCCAATCTTGGCTTTGTCAGTGCGCTGTGCGCAGGCGCGGCACTCACGCTTGCCTATTTTTCTAACGTTCAAAGGAGTTAATCATGACGAAAATCCGCGTAGGGCTTATTGGTGTTGGCAACTGGGCCGAATATGGCCACCTGCCTGCCCTCAACCTGCTACCCGAATATGTACTGACCGCCGTCCATAGCCGCGACATCACCAAAGCCAATGCGCTGGCGCAGCGCCATGGCATTCCCCATGCGCTCGATTCCGTCGAAGCGCTGGTGCGGCATCCGGAAGTCGATTTAGTCGTGGTGCTGAACACGGCGCCACAGCATGAAGCGACCGTGCGCGCTGCCATTGCGGCGGGCAAAGACGTGTATTGCGAATGGCCACTGACGCCAAGCAAAGCCGTCTCCCAGGAACTGGCGGCGCTTGCCAAGCAAGCCAGTGTGCGCCACATCGTCGGTTTGCAGCGTCGCCTCAATCCCGATTACCGCTACGTGCGCGACCTGCTGAAGGATGGCTATATCGGTGAGCTGCGGTCGGTGCGGTTGCATATCAGCGTCGAATACTTCCAGCGCGAACGCAAGGCGGCGCTGCATTTCACCATCCCGCCGGAGAATTTCTCCAGCCTGCTGTCCATCTACGGCGGGCATTACTT
>NZ_JBFRDW010000864.1:0-1966 GCF_052113985.1 Pseudoduganella sp. RAF53_2
CCGCCGATGCATACGTTAGCCGATCCTTCTTGCAAAGCGCCAGGTATTCTGTGAGGGACATTTCCTCTTCCCTGGTGCGCTCGTACCGTGCTGCGTAGTTGTCAAAAATGGTCATGTGAATGTCCCTTTATGAATTAACTTGCTAGTCATTCGGTCGGCAGTCGTCGCTGGGGGCTGCTGGCCTTATCCTGTGATGTGAACTCCTTGATTTCTTGTTGTTTTATGTCGCCAGCTTGCCTGGTATGCCGGGGATTGCTCCCGGACCGGAACTGGCCTTTTTTTGCCGCGCGGGGGGAGTGCCGGCGCCTGAGTGTGTTCCGTCGAAACGCATCTTACGTTGATGAAATTTATTATTGCTCCATTGCCTCAGGAAGTAAACTTAAAACCCCCTTTTTTGTGTGACAGTAGCACGGCTGCGCACACTCTGCAGGACCGCTGCGAACCGTGTGACAGCGCACGGTATTGCGCTAAGATGCCATATCCCATACGAAAGAATTGAAATGACTACTCAAATGCGTTCCATAGTGCAAAACATGCCGAAGGCAGAACTGCACATCCATATCGAAGGTTCGCTGGAACCAGAACTGATTTTCGCATTGGCCGAACGCAATGGCGTGCAGCTCGCTTATCCCTCCGTTGAAGCGCTGCGTGCTGCTTACGCCTTCACTGATCTGCAATCCTTCCTCGACATCTATTACGCTGGCGCCAGCGTGCTGCTGCAAGAGCAAGACTTCTATGACATGACGGCGGCCTACCTGGCGCGCGCTCACGCCGACCATGTGCGCCACACTGAAATCTTTTTCGATCCACAGACACACACCGCGCGCGGCGTGCCTATCGAATATGTCATAAACGGTATTCACCGCGCTTGCGCTGACAGCCCGGTCAGCGCTTCGCTGATTATGTGCTTCCTGCGCCACTTGAGCGAAGACGATGCGATCGCCACGCTGGAAATGGCTTTGCCGCACCGCGACAAATTTATTGGCGTGGGTCTGGACTCGTCGGAAGTCGGCCATCCGCCGGAAAAATTCGCGCGCGTGTTTTCGCGCTGCCGCGATCTGGGCCTGCACCTGGTTGCCCATGCGGGCGAAGAGGGGCCGCCCTCGTATATCGAAACCGCCATCGACCTGCTGAAAGTAGAGCGCATCGACCATGGCGTGCGCTGCCTGGAAGATCCGGCTCTCACCCGTCGTCTGGCCGAGATGCGCATGCCGCTGACCGTGTGCCCGCTGTCGAACACCAAGCTGCGCGTGTTCGATCAGATGAAGGACCACAATCTGCTGCAATTGCTGGATGCCGGCCTGGTCGCGATGGTCAATTCCGATGACCCGGCTTACTTCGGCGGCTATATGAACGATAACTTCGTGGCCGTGTTCGACGCGCTGCCGCTGGGCTTGCAGCATGCCTACCAGCTGTCGCGCAACAGTTTCGAAGCAGCCTTCCTGCCGGCCGCCGAGAAGCAGCGCTACCTCGATGAGGTGGATGCTTATTTCGCCGCCTTTAACGTCGTGTGACATGCTGCGCCAGGCCCTGAGAATGACGGCGCGCGACTGGCGCGCCGGCCAGCTGCGTTTTCTGCTGATCGCACTGACCGTGGCGGTGGCGGCATTGTCCGCTGCCGGTTTCTTCATCGACCGCCTGCGCGCCGGCCTCGATCGCGACGCCCATCAGCTGCTGGGCGCCGATCTGCTGGTCACGGCGGATAACCCCATGCCGCAGGCCTGGCGCGACGAAGCGCAGCGCCGTGGCTTGCGTATTGCCGAGACGGTAGCCTTCCCCAGCATGACGCAGGCAGGTGAGGGCGATGCCGCACAATCCGTGCTGTCGGCAATCAAGGCTGTCGGCGATGGCTATCCGCTGCGCGGCCGCCTCAAGGTGACTACCAGCGCCGAGCAGGCGGCGGACAGCATCGGTGTCGCTGCTGATGGCATCCCTGCGAGCGGCACGGTGTGGATTGATCCTTCGC
>NZ_JBFRDW010000865.1:0-1963 GCF_052113985.1 Pseudoduganella sp. RAF53_2
AAGAAGAGCGACGCCGGCCGCTGCCTGAAAATGTTATAAATTATTTGTACCGATTGGACGTTGGGATACTCGATCGCCTTCAGGCCCTCTTCCACTTTTTCGACAGAAACGCCATAGTGGCGGACTTTTCCAGCGGCGGCCAGATCGTCCATGTAGCCAAACACTTCGGCCTGGTAATACACTTCCGTCGGCGGGCAGTGGAGCTGCACCAGCTCCAGGCAGTCGGTTTTCAGATTGACGAGCGAGCGCTCAACGAAAGCCCTGAGGTTTTCCCGGTTGTAGCCCTGTGCAACGTGCGGAGACAGCCGGCGACCGAGTTTGGTCGCCACCATTGGTTTATCTCCACCGCGCTCCCTGAGCACTTCCGCGATCAGCTGCTCCGAGCGGCCGTCCCCGTACACATCGGCGGTGTCGATAAAGTTCGTCCCCTGGTCCAGCGCCGCGTGCAGCGCGGCCTTGGCGTCGGACTTCGACACATCGCCCCAAGCGCCGCCAATGGCCCAGGCGCCAAATCCGATTTCGGAAACGCTGGTTCCGGTATGTCCCAATAATCTCTGCTTCATTGCTGCGCATGCTCCTATGGCATCAGTTGTCCACCATTGATTTCAATTATCTGGCCGGTGATGTATCCAGATAAAGCCTCTGATGCGAGGAAAAGAAAAGCGCCAACGCATTCGTCCGGAAGACCCGCCCGCTGCATTGGAATTGCCGCGCACTGCACCTCGAACAGGTGATCAGGCGTATCGCGGTCGTGGAAAGCTGTTTGAATCAGTCCCGGCGAAACCGCGTTGACGCGGATTTTGTCCGCCACAAATTCCTTGGCCTGGCCCCTGGTGAGGTTGCTCACAAAACTCTTGGACGCGCCGTATAAGGCCGCACCATTCCCTCCGCCATTGCGGGCCGCAATCGACGTGGTGTTGATAATGAAACCGCCACCCGCGGCCTTCAAATGGCGATGTGCCGATATGGAGGCTTGCCAGACCGATCTGGCATTCAAGCTGACGACGCGGTCAAAATGATCCATCGATGCCTCGGTTGTCGGGATGCGCCCAAGCATGGCGCCGGCATTGTTGATGAGCCCATCCAGCCCGCCCAGGATCTCGGCTGCCTGGTTCACAACAAACGCCGCGGCATCCGGCAATTCCAGGTCGCCTTGTACGAGCAGAATCCTGTCGGGCGACATTGCTCGCAGCTGCTCTGCATCCTGTTTGCTGGCGTTGTAGTGCACGACGACCCGTGCGCCCTGCTGCGCCAGGCCAAGCGCGACTTCAGCGCCTATGCCGGTGGAGCCGCCAGTCACCAGCACGCGCTTACCGGCCAAATCCCCTATTTTGATCCCCGCGAGTTTCATATGTCCTCTACACAAAGGTAATAGTTATATTCGGGTTCGCGTGCGCGATGCTAAGATTTGAGTTGAAAGGCATTCATCGCAACGCTGAATCAAAATCAACTATGTCTATTTTTGACCGCATCGACCTTCCCGACCTCCGGGTCTTCCTCACCATCATGCGCACGCGCAGTTTCAAGGGAGCGGCAATCCAGCTTGGACTGACGCCATCTGCCGTGAGTCATGCCATGCGCAGGCTGGAGGAACGGCTGGGTACCAAGTTACTGAATCGTTCAAGCAGAGCGATCGCGCCTACCGATATCGGCCGGGACCTTGCACAAAAGCTGGAGGATGGCTTTGAAAAAATCGGACTGGCACTCGCCGAGCTGGATGCGCCAGGCGCCGGGCGCTATGGTGAGTTGCGCCTGAACGTTTTCTCGGATGCCGCTTACTTGCTGATTGCTCCAGCTATTCCGGAGTTCGCGAAGTTGTGTCCGGAGGTCAGATTAACAGTCGTGGTAGAAGACCGTCCCATCGACATCGTCGCGGAAGGCTATGACGCCGGCATCCGCTACGGCCACTATGTTCCGGAAGATATGGTGGCCGCGCCCCTGAGCGGGCCGCAGCGCTGGATTG
>NZ_JBFRDW010000866.1:0-1946 GCF_052113985.1 Pseudoduganella sp. RAF53_2
GCTGAGGCCCTTCAGTTCATTCATGATATTTCAACGTAAACGGGGACAGTCCCCCTCTCAAGGGCTGTCCCCAGTATATTACGTCGCAGTGAGAATTGGTGAGTTTGGCGCTGCTGTACGCGGCAGCGCCGCCACAACCTTTTAATCCATGCCTAACTTGGGATCTTTGCCGATCACGTCCAGCAAGGCATCCACCACGTCCGGATCGAACTGCTTGCCGCGGCGGGCCGTGATATAGCTCATCACGTCCGAATACGGCCATGGCTCCTTGTAAGGACGCTCATGCAGCAGCGAGTCGAACACGTCCACCACCGCCACGATGCGCGCCGACAGCGGGATGGCCTTGCCTTTCAGGCCATTCGGATAACCCTGGCCATCGAAATGCTCGTGGTGCGCACCCGCGATTTCGGCGCCGTAAGTCAGGTAGCTGACGCCGTCCACCATATTGGCGGCGCGTTCCAGCACGCTGCGGCCGACGGCGGCATGGGTTTGCATCAGGGCCTTTTCTTCTTCCGTGTGCGGCCCCGGTTTCAGCAGGATGTGATCCGGCGTTGCCACCTTGCCCACGTCGTGCAGGATGGAAGCGAGGCCGATCATGTCCACCAGTTGCGGCGTCAGTTCCTCGTCCTGCACACCGCACTCCTTCATACGCGCGGCAATGGCGGAGGACAGGCGCTGCACGCGCCGCACGTGGCCGCCGGTGCAGCCGTCGCGGAACTCGGCGAGATCCGCCAGCGCCACCACGGTCGCTTCCTGCGCCTTGCGCAACTGGCCGAACATATACAGGTTGTCGAAAGCGGCGGCGATGCGCTCGCAGAATACTTCCAGCAGGTCGCGCTGGATCTGGGCCAGCGGCCATGGCGGCGTGACGGAAATCGCGACGTCGCGGTTTTCCTGGGTGTGGATGTAGAGCACGTTGGCCGGATGGTCGAACTGGCTCTTCTTCTCGGCAAAGGCCTTGGCGATGGTCGGCCACAGTTCATGCGAGTGCGGCAATTGTTCCGCATCGGCCAGCGGCGCATAGCCGCCGGTGGCCGCCACCACGGTGGTGTCACCGGTTTCCACCTGCATCAGGCACAGCACGCCGTCGGCGCCCACGTCGAGGATGGCGGACACCTGGTTCAGCACGCCGGAGGCGAATTCGCGCAGGGAATGGATCTGGTAGAGATTGGTCGCGCCGGCCAGGATCTTGCCGAGGCCGATACGGCTGCGCTCCAGCATGTTCAGGCTTTCGTAGGCGCGCAGCGCGGAAATGACGGTGGTGAACAGCTTCTGGGTGGTGAGCTCGGTCTTGGCCTTGTAGTCGTTGATATCGTATTCGATGATCACGCGCTGCTCCGGCGCCTGGCCCGGCTGGCCGGTGCGCAGCACCACGCGCACGATGGAATTATGCAGCTCTTCACGGATGCGGCGTGCCAGCAGCAGGCCGGCATCGTCGGTTTCCATCACGACGTCGAGTAATACAAGAGCGATGTCAGGCGTGTCGCGCAGGATGTCGAAAGCTTCGCGGCCACTGTAGGCGGAGAACAGCTCCAGCTCACGGCCCTTGAAACTCACATTGCGTAGCGCCAGGCGGGTGACGGCATGAACGTCCTGGTCGTCGTCGACGATCAACACACGCCACTGGCGCTGATCGGGTGCCGCCAGGGACGGCTGCTTGTCGTCTTCGTCTTCTTCCAGCAGCCAATCATCCTCAACGGCGTTCGGGTCCGCCATACCATCTCCTTGTTTTAAAATGCCGAATCGTTACATCCAGCATAATCAGAATTCAAACTGGTGACAATCGAAACTTTCCGTCTCGCAAATCGCTTGCAACTCTGATACGCTCTGACAACACCTATTTGAGGAGGGGAAACTCCATGCAAGACAGTGCAGCGCTGCATACCACCGGAGCCGATGGGCTGGGCCGCGAATTCCTGGCCTTCAAGCTGGGCTCCGAGGAATAT
>NZ_JBFRDW010000867.1:0-1943 GCF_052113985.1 Pseudoduganella sp. RAF53_2
CGGCAAGTTCGACCAGAACGCCTACAAGGTGTCGGGCGGCCTGCACGGCGTGGGCGTGTCCTGCGTGAACGCACTGTCCAAGCTGCTGCGCGTGACCATCCGCCGCGACGGCAAAGTGCACCAGATGGATTTCGTGCGCGGCATCCCGCAGAACCGCGAAATCGAAATGATCGATGGCGTGGCCGTGTCCCCGATCAAGGTGATCGGCGAGACCGACAAGCGCGGCACCGACGTGCACTTCTGGGCCGACGAAGAGATCTTCACCCACGTGGAATTCCACTACGAGATCCTGGCCAAGCGTATCCGCGAACTGAGCTTCCTGAACAACGGCGTCAACATCAAGCTGACCGACCAGCGCACCGGCAAGGAAGAGATCTTCGCCTTCGAAGGCGGCACCCGCGGCTTCGTTGAGTACATCAACAAGGCCAAGACCGTGCTGCACCCGACCGTGTTCCAGGCCACTGGCGAGCGCCAGTCCGACCAGGGCACCAATATCTCGGTCGACGTGTCCATGCAATGGAACGATGCCTTCAACGAACAGGTACTCTGCTTCACCAACAACATTCCGCAGCGCGACGGCGGTACCCACCTGACCGGCCTGCGTGCGGCGATGACCCGTGTCATCAACAAGTACATTGACGAGAACGACTTCGCCAAGAAGGCCAAAGTCGAAATCAGCGGCGACGACATGCGCGAAGGCCTGACCTGCGTGCTGTCCGTGAAAGTGCCGGAGCCGAAGTTCTCGTCCCAGACCAAGGACAAGCTGGTGTCCTCCGAAGTGCGCGGCCCGGTGGAAGAAATCGTGGCCAAGACGCTGACCGACTTCCTGATGGAAAAGCCGAACGACGCCAAGATCATCTGCGGCAAGATCGTGGAAGCGGCGCGTGCCCGTGAAGCGGCCCGCAAGGCGCGCGACCTGACCCGCCGCAAAGGCATCATGGACGGCCTGGGCCTGTCCGCCAAGCTGGCCGACTGCCAGGAAAAAGACCCGGCCCTGTCCGAACTGTACATCGTCGAGGGTGACTCCGCAGGCGGCTCGGCCAAGCAGGGCCGCGACCGTAAGTTCCAGGCCATCCTGCCGCTGCGCGGTAAGGTGCTGAACGTGGAAAAGGCGCGCTTCGAGAAGATGCTGTCCTCCGAGCAGATCACCACCCTGATCGCCACGCTGGGCACCTCCATCGGCGCCGATGAATTCAACATCGAAAAACTGCGCTACCACCGCATCATCATCATGACCGATGCGGACGTCGACGGCGCCCACATCCGTACCCTGCTGCTGACCCTGTTCTACCGCCAGATGCCGCAGCTGGTCGAGCGCGGCCACATCTACATTGCACAGCCGCCGCTGTACAAGGTGAAGGCCGGCCGCGACGAGCGCTACCTGAAGGACGACCTGGAAGAAGCCGGCTACATGATGAACGTGGCACTGAACACCGCCGTACTCACCCCGCGCGAAGGCGCCGACGTGATCCAGGGCGAAGCACTGGCCGCGCTGGCCGACAAGTACAACGTCGCCAACGCCGTGATGACCCGTCTGACCCGCGTGATCGACCGCGCCGCGCTGACCGCCATCATGACCGGCGTCACGCTGGACCTGTCCACCATCGACTCGGCCGAAGCCTCGGCCAAGGCGCTGGCAGYCAACATCAACGACGTGGCCGTGAAAGTGGGCGTGTTCACCGACGAGCTGTCCGAGAAGCACACGCTGCGCATCGAACGCCTGCACCACGGTAACGTGAAAGTGTCCGGCATCGACGCCGACTTTGTGCAAGGCGCCGACTACCGCGTGCTGGCCGACGCCGCCGCCACCTTCACCGGCCTGATCGGCGAAGGCGCCGTGATCCGCCGCGGCGAAGGCGAGCGCACCAAGGAAAGCGCCGTGGTCGACTTCCACCACGCCATGCAATGGCTRCGCGACGAAGCGGAACGCACCGTGTCCAAGC
>NZ_JBFRDW010000868.1:0-1939 GCF_052113985.1 Pseudoduganella sp. RAF53_2
CGGGAATGCCACGTCGCGCGCGCCGATCTGCAGCGGCACCACGTAGTTCATCAGGCCCGTCACCAGCGGCATCGCGACGAAGAAGATCATGATCACGCCGTGGGCGGTGAAGATCTGGTCGTAGTGGTGCGGTGGCAGGAAGCCATGGGCGTCGCCGAAGGACAGCGCCTGCTGGGCGCGCATCATCACCGCGTCGGCAAAGCCGCGCAGCAGCATGATCAGGCCGAAGATCATGTACATGATGCCGATCTTCTTGTGGTCGATACTGGTGATCCAGTCGCGCCACAGGGTGCCCCACAGCTGATACTTGGTGATCAGGCCGAGGACGGCCGCGCCGCCCAGGGCAACGGCGATAAAGGTAACCAGGAGGATAGGTTCATGGAACGGAATCGCTTCCCAGCTCAGCCGTCCGAAGATCAGCTGTGAAAGAGTCATATGGTCTTGCATGATTAATTCTTCTTCGCTTCAGGGGTGATGCACACTTCGCCGTTCGAAGCCACGGTCATGCGCTTTTCGCTGCGTGCGGCGGCCAGTTCGGCGGTCGAGGCGCCGCGGGCGCGGGCTGCGTCTTCGGCCATCATGTCCTTGATGCAGGTGGCGTTGCGGTCCACGCATCGGTTGACGATGGCGTCGTACAGGTCCGCATCGACGGAGGCGTAGTGGCGTACCGGCTCTTTGATGCTTGGCTTTTCCAGCACGGTGTAGTTGGCACGGTCCAGCTTATCGCCGCTGGCCTTGTTGTCCTGCACCCACTTGTCAAAGTCCGCCTGGGTCATGCCGTGGAACTTGAAGCGCATGTCGGAGAAACCGGCGCCGCTGTAGTTCGACGAGAAGCCTTCGTATTCGCCCGGCTTGTTGATCACTGCGTTCAGCTGGGTTTCCATACCCGCCATGGCGTAGATCTGGCCAGCCAGTGCAGGAATATAGAAAGCGTTCATCACGGTGGACGAGGTGATCTTGAAGCGCACCGGCACGTCCACAGGTGCGGCCAGCTCGTTCACGGTCGCAATGCCCTGGTCCGGATAAATGAAGAGCCATTTCCAGTCCAGCGCCACCACTTGCACTTCCAGCGGCTTGACCGAAGTCGACACGGCGCGCTGCGCATCAATGCGCTGCAGAGGGCGGTATGGGTCCAGGGTGTGGGTGCTAATCCAGGTCAGCAGGCCCAGCACGATGATGATCAGCAGAGGCGCGCCCCAGATGATCAGTTCCAGACGGGTCGAGTGATCCCAATCCGGCTCATATTTGGCGGTTTTGTTACTCTGACGATAACGCCAGGCGAACAAAATGGTCAGGGCGATAACAGGAACGATGATCAGCAGCATCAGCAGCGTGGACACCGTAACCAGGTGACTTTGCTGCGCCGCGACATCTCCAGACGGGTTCATCACCACGGTATTGCAGCCCGCAAGCGCAATCAGTGGTGTAGCGAACAGTCCACGACGAACGAGTGAAGATAACATGCGATAAAGGCTATGTAGATTGAGAGAAACATCGCACTGTAACTCTCCCGCCTTCATTTGGACATTGGACACTTTGTCCTCCCTGTCGCGCTGCACCAATCATTCGTTGAGAAAAAAGTAAGGTTTACGCGCGATAAAGGACTGTACAGAGCGAGCAAAACCTGCCAATGTAGTTCCAACGTCTCGTTTTGGACATTGGACACTTTGTCCTACCCCGTGTCCAAGGCCAGGACTGGACGTGAAGACAAAGATATAACTAAGAAGTGAGACAAAGATATGGCCAGCATGCATACGACCCATGGCGGCGATGTGCCGCACGACTTCCCGCAACGCGACAGCGCAGACGATGCGCGCCGTCTCAATACAGATAACAACCCGATTTCCCCAGGAGACATAGCGGTAGGCGTTGTGATCGGACGCGCGTCCGAATATTTCGATTTCTTCGTGTATGCCATAGCCTCGGTACTGGTATTCCC
>NZ_JBFRDW010000869.1:0-1937 GCF_052113985.1 Pseudoduganella sp. RAF53_2
GAACCGCTGCGCTCATGTGCCAATCGAGCTGGACTGGGCCGAAGGGGAATTCTTCGAATCATCCAAGCTCTATATCATGTGCTCCACGCACGGTGCGATTTACCTGCCCGATAACGGACAATGCGCCGGTGGGCCATGCCGCGGCGGGCGCCTGCGTCCCATCGCAGTGACCGAGCGCGACCAGAATATTTACTGGCAACCGGACGATTACGTCCAGCCGGCGCGCGCCTGACGCGCCAAGAAAGCAAGGATTATGAGCGACAACCTGAACCAGACTCCGCCGCCACCACCGCCTCAGCCGGCGCAACAGCCGCCCGGCACGCCTCCCATCAACTGGGAGCGCGAAGTGCTCGAAAAGCTGGTGTTTGCCACGCTGAAGGAACAGCGCGCCAACCGCCGCTGGAGCATTTTCTTCAAAGTGTTCGTGCTGGTGATCGTGTTCTTTGCGATTGCCAGCTATTTCGATATTCATTTAGGCGGCGATTCGGAATCGCTGGGCCGTCACACGGCGTTGATCGAAATTGAGGGCAATATCGAAGCAGAAGGCAGCGGTTCGGCAACGGTGGTGATTCCGGCACTGAACAAAGCCTTCGCGGATGCGGGTTCCGTGGCTGTGGTCCTGCACATCAACAGCCCGGGCGGCAGTCCGGTCCAGGCGGGCATGATCGTGGATGAAATCCGCCGCCTGCGCAAAGGCTATCCGAACAAACCTCTATATGTAGTGGTGGATGAGATCTGCGCGTCCGGCGGCTATTACATCGCTTCGGCAGCCGACCGCATTTACGTCAACAAGGCCAGCATCATCGGTTCCATCGGCGTGCTGATGGATGGCTTCGGCTTTACGGGCACCATGGAGAAGCTGGGCGTCGAGCGCCGCTTGCTGACCGCAGGTGAAAACAAGGGCTTCCTCGATCCGTTCAGCCCGCAATCGGAAAAGCACAAGCAGCATGCGCAAACCATGCTGAAAGAGATCCACGAGCAGTTCATCGAAGTGGTCCGCGCTGGCCGTGGCAAGCGCCTGCACGAAACGCCGGAAATGTTCTCCGGCCTGTTCTGGACTGGCGCCAAGGCGATCGACATGGGCTTGGCCGATGACCTTGGTAGCGTGGACAGCGTGGCGCGTGATGTGGTGAAGGCCGAAGACGTCATCGACTACACCCAGCATGAAGGTCTGCCTGAGCGCGTGCTGAAGAAATTTGGCGCAGCGATGGGGGCCGGCGCCATGAAGGCGGCGGTCGAATCCGTCAAGCCGGCACTGCATTAATACAGCAGAGCTGCTCAGCAGGAAACGTTGGYAAACTGCTTTTATTAAGGCTTGTATATTCCCCGAGGTGGACTATAGTAACGATGTAGTTCATTCAAGGGAGGGCTTCACAACTTGAACTTGGGTAAAGACTACTCAGCCGCATCATGGATGCGGATTAGAGTGAATTGAAATTCCTCGTCACTGTCTCTTTGTGAGGCAAGAGAACGGCGGCCCTTGGCCGCTGTTTTCGTCTGTGGAGATGCTGGCGCCATGCCGGAAAATCCCCCCGCTTCCAGCCATTTCTGAAATCCGCATTGAACCGTCGACTGCCATTCATTTTGCGGCATGGCGCTGGCGCCGCCGTGCCAGCGTGCCAGGGCCAGCCGCATTTGCAGGGAAGCGGAGTGGGTGCGTGCCAAAGTGCTGCGGCTTATCGAAAGCTTCATGGCGTTTCTTCCTATTTACGTTCAGCAAATTCCTAACGTGATTTCAGTGTATCAATATGTCTTAGACATCCCTTGATCTGTATCAATGTCCGAGCTTGATCCCGCTTAAAATCCGGTAAAATCCCGCCCCATGAGTAAACTTTCCCTTGATCGCATCCTGCAGTCGCAAGGCTTCGGGACGCGCAAATACTGCCGTGCGCTGATTGAAGATGGCGATGTCGTCATCAATGGCGAAGTGCAGGACA
>NZ_JBFRDW010000870.1:0-1928 GCF_052113985.1 Pseudoduganella sp. RAF53_2
CCTGATGACGGTGGAATCGAATGCCATGGCTTCCGGTCCGGTCATTACCGGCTCCATCGAGCCAGAGCGCAAGGCCGACCTGCGCGCCGAGGTGAGCGCGGTGGTGTTGCAAGTATTGAAAGAGAACGGTGAAGCGGTGAAGAAGGGCGACCTGCTGGTGCGCCTCGACGACACTTCCCTGCGCGATGCCAACAATTCCGCGATCGAAGCGGTGCGTGCCTCCGCCCAGGTGCTGGACCAGGCCGAGCGCATGTTTCAGCGTAATAAGACCCTGCGCGCTTCCGGCATGACCTCGGCCCAGGCGATGGAAGACGCCGAAGTGCGCCGCAACAGCGCCCAGAGCGACCTGGTAGCCGCCAAAGCGCGTGCCGCCTCGGCCCAGCAGCAGCTGTCGCGCACCCTGGTGCGTGCGCCGTTCGACGGCATCATCTCCGAGCGTAAAGTGTCCAACGGTGACACGGCCCAGATCGGCAAGGAACTGATCAAGGTGATCGACCCGACCTCCATGCGCTTCGAAGGCATGGTGTCCGCCGACAAGGTCGGTGTGGTGAAGGTCGGCCAGCCGGTGCTGTTCCGCGTGAACGGCTACGAAGGCCAGAACTTCATGGGCAAGGTCAAGCGCGTTGACCCGGCCGCCAATCCGGTGACCCGCCAGGTGGTGGTGCTGGTCGATTTCGCCGAGAAGGCCCAGCCGCACGTCGCTGGCCTGTACGCAGAAGGCCGCGTGGAAACCGAAAGCAAGGCTGCGCTGATGATCCCGGCGTCCGCCATGGTGCTGAACGGCGACAGCTCCTACGCCTGGCGCGTCAAGGATAACAAGCTGAATAAAGTCACCCTGACGATGGGCACCCGCGATGAGCGCTCCGGCCTGTGGGCAGTGCAGAATGGCCTGGCCGCCGGCGACCGCCTGCTGCGCGCACCGGGTTCCACCGTGCATGACGGCCAGAAGGTCGAAGTGGTTGTACCGAAGAGCGTCGCCTCCGCCTCCAGCGCGCCGGCAGCTGCAAGCAAAGGAAACTAAGCCATGTTCCTGTCAGATTTCAGTATCAAACGGCCCATTGCGACGATCGTTCTGATCATCGCGATGATGGCCCTGGGCCTGATGGCCTTGAATAAACTCCGCGTCAACCAGAACCCTGACGTGGAAGTGCCGTTCATTGTCGTGAGCATTCCCTATCCAGGCGCTTCGCCGGAAACGGTGGAACGCGAGGTCATCAACCGCCTGGAGAAATCCCTGCAGTCTATTACCGGCGTGACCGAGATCAACAGCACCGCCTCCGAAGGCAGCGCCTCGATCTTCATCAAGTTCACCTTCACCCGTAACCTGATTGAAGCGTCCGACGATATCCGCAATGCGATTGCGGCGGTGCGCTACAAGCTGCCGCTGGAAATGCGCGAGCCGGTGCTGCAACGCATCGACCCGTCGGCCCAGCCGATCGTGCAGCTGTCGCTGTCGTCCAAGAGCCAGAGCCACGCAGTCATTTCGCGCCTGGCCGAAGACCAGCTGGCTGACCGTTTCCGCGCCATCGACGGCGTGGCTTCGGTGACCATCGACGGTTCGCTGAAGCGTGAGCTGTCGGTGCTGCTGAAGGCCGAAAAGCTGCGTGAATACAATGTGTCCGTCAACGACGTGGTCAACGCACTGCGTGCCCAGAACACCAATGCCCCGGTGGGCAAGGTGCGCGGCGAGCTGGATGAAAAGAGCATCCGCCTGGTCGGCCGTATCGAGCGTCCGGAAGAGTTTCAGCAGGTCGTGGTCAAGCGCCAGGGCGATAACCTGATCCGCCTGTCGCAAGTGGCGACCATCGAAGACGGTTTCGCTGAGCGTAATAGCGGCTCCATGCGTTCCGGTAAGCCGAACGTGGGTATTTCCATCACCCGTTCGCGCGATGCGTCGACTGTGACGGTGGCCAAGAATGTGCACAAGG
>NZ_JBFRDW010000871.1:0-1926 GCF_052113985.1 Pseudoduganella sp. RAF53_2
GAACGCAACGTTGATGTAGATCAACTAGCTCAAGTATAGACAGCGACCGCTAGAATACAAGTAACAATTCGTTGATGAGCGCACGATACAACACATAAATGTTCCTTTTAAATCAGTAGTTTGGCGCGATGAATTGTTACATGGGCATTAATGTTGAGTTACGTTCATGCCGTTAAGCTCAGTGCGTTGGCGTGACGATAACCGACCGGCACCGCTACCGTGACCGTGGTGCCGCTGTCCGGATTGCCGCAGATGGAGCAATGTCCGCCGAGCAGGTTGATGCGCTCTTCGATGCCCACCAGGCCAAAGGAACCAGTCTTGTTGCGGCTGCCGGGGTTGATCCCGATACCATTGTCGGTAATCGTCATGCGCAACATGCCTGCAGTCTGGCGCAATTCGACGCGCACCAGGCTGGCGTGGGCATGCTGGTAGATGTTGCTGAGCGACTCCTGCAGCACGCGGAAGAAGGCGATCGCGCAGCGGTCGTCCGCAGCAATGTCGGCACCATCCTCGACCAGTTCGCACACAATGCCGGAGCGCTGGCGGAATTGCGCCACCTGCCACTCGACCGCGGCGCCCAGTCCCAGGTCCAGCACATTGGGGCGCAGATCGTTGATGATGGTGCGCACGCTGCGGATGGTGTTATCGATCTGGCGCAGTGTGGACACGGCCCGTGCATGCAGGCGCGGGTGGCGCAGGGCAGTGCGCGTGACGAGAATGTCGACCTCGATGCGCAGCACCAGCAGGTTCTGTCCCAGGTCGTCGTGGATCTCGCGGGCGATGCGCTTGCGTTCCTCTTCCTTAATCTGGTCGGTGTGCGCCGCCAGCATGCGCAGGCGCTGGTGCGACAGCTGCAGCTTGGACTGGCTGTCGCGCAGCTCGCGCGTCATGGCGCGCGCCATGCGCACGGCGCGGCGGCGCGAGGAGGCGAGAATCATGAACAGGGCGTAAATCAGCATGCTCGCGCCGAAGCCCACGGCGCCTGCCACGCCTGGCAGATACACATTGGAGCGGGAGTACAGCGAGTATCTGGGCACGCTGAAATGCGCCTGCCACAAGCGCGCGTTGAACTGGACCGGCAGCGACAGAATGAAACTTTGGTCGTCGGGATTTGCCCTAGTGCCGGGCTGGCTGTCGTACAGCAGCTTCCCAGGGTGATCCGCCGATAGCGGCGCGCTGGCCAGTCCGCCGTCGTACAGCACCACGTGCACCTGATGGTCCGGCATGTCGCCCAGTGCATTCTTGACCAGGCGCTGCACGCTGAAACCCAGTCCGACCGATCCGATATTGGCGGCGCGGCGTTCTTCGACTGTGGTGAAAGGCTGTCGCTGGTGGCGATAGATCGGAATGCGCATGGCCATGCCCACGTCGTCCGGACGGGCGCGCAGCGGGATAGGCTCGAAGGAGCCGCTCATGGTGCCTTTGTCGCGGGCGTTGAAAACGGATTGCGCCACGCTGGGGCGGGCGGCGATATCGAGGCCGAAGCGATCGGCAAAGCCGTCCAGCGGCTCGATCATGGTCAACACGGCATATTCGGGACGGTGGCCCGCGGGCCGGATGCGGTAAGCCGGGTAGCCGTCGTCCGTTTCGCCCAGTTTGCGCATCTGTTCTTCGACGGCGGCGCGCTGCTCGTCGGTGAAATACTGCGCATAGTTGATGCTGTCGACGGCCGGGAAATTGTGTGCCAGATCCAGTCCCTGTACGTAGCGGCGGAAGCTTTCGCGTGTCACGCTGCCGGATGCCTGAAAATAGCTGGCCGTACCGCGCAGGACTTCGGTATAGGCCTTGATGCTGGAATCGATGTTGAACTGCGCGTTACGGGCCAGATGGCGGAAGCGCTCGTTCGCCTCGTAGTCCACCGTGTTGCTGGACATGACGTAAAACCCCAAACCCACGCAAAACGACAGCAGCAAACCGGTCCACCAG
>NZ_JBFRDW010000872.1:0-1912 GCF_052113985.1 Pseudoduganella sp. RAF53_2
ATGTCATACAGGGCGTTGCGCTACTCAGCAGCAACGCCTACAACCCCATACCCGACAGGAACGCCTCAATCTGCTGTTCAAAGCGCGGCCGTTCATACGCTAACAGCGCCATACGCCATAGGCCCTGCAGGTAGGTAGTGATCACGGACGCGGTGATCTGCGGATTCAGCGACTGAGGCAACACTCCCTCATCCTTATCCTTTTGCAGACGTTCGCAGAGAAGTGCCTGGACGCTCGCCAGCCCTTCTTCGGCACGCGTCCGCAACTCTGGTTCCGACAGCACTTCTTCAGTGAGCATGGCTGCGATCATGCATAGCGGCGACGGAGTATTCGGCGCATCCAAAGTGTCCAGCACCATACGGAAAAAGGCACGTACCCCTTCGCCAGCCGTAGGGGCCGACAGCACAGCGTCAAAGCGGTGGCGCGTGACCATGTCTTCGTATCGGTCGACACAGGACAGATACAGCTGCTTCTTGCTCTTGAGGGTGTTGTAGAACGAGCCCTCGCCGATGTCCATGACCTTCAGAAGATCGCGCAGACCAGTTTCCGCGTAACCGCGCTGCCAGAACAGGGCCGTCGCCCTGTCCACCGCCTGCTCATAGTCGAAAGTGATTTTGCGTGCCATAGCGGCACTATACTTTATTTGTATCGACTGCTACAAGATAATTGACATCACCGGCTCATGAAGTTTAAATTGTAGCGACCGCTACAATTATGGAGATTACATGAGTGATATCGCAGCCGTTACACCATTTGAAGTCCAGGTTCCACAGTCCGCTATTGATGATTTGCGGCTTCGCCTAAGCCTCACCCGCTGGCCGGATAGAGAGATCGTCGAGGACTGGTCGCAGGGCGTTCCACTGAATGCGGCTAAATCCCTGGTGGATTACTGGCTCAATACCTACGACTGGCGCAGGTTTGAAGCGCGCCTGAACAGCTTTCCCCAGTTCCGGACCGTGATTGACGGCGTGGGCATCTATTTCATCCACGTTCGCTCGCCGCATGCGAACGCGATGCCTATCCTTCTGACCCACGGCTGGCCGGGATCGGTGGCCGAATTCCTGAACGTCATTGAACGGCTTTCCGACCCGACAAAATTTGGCGGTAACGCTGAGGACGCTTTCCACGTGGTTCTGCCGGCGATTCCGGGTTACGGCTTTTCCGACAAGCCAACTGAGCTGGGATGGAATCCAGCACGTATTGCCCGGGCCTGGTCGGTACTGATGACGGATCGTCTTGAATACACGCATTGGGTAGCCCAAGGCGGAGACTGGGGATCGGCGATTACAACCGCATTAGCCGGTCAGGCGCCGAAGGGTTTGCTGGCTGCACACGTCAATCTGCCCATGGTCGTTCCAGCAGAATTGCCAGAGAACCCGAATGAGGAGGAACGCAAGGCGCTTGAAGATATTGAACGATACGTTTCCAATATGTCCGGCTACGCAAACCAGATGAATACACGTCCGCAAACCATCGGTTATGCGCTGCATGACTCTCCGGTGGCGCTTGCGATGTGGATGTACGAAAAATTCTGGGAGTGGACCGACAACCAGGGCCTACCGGAAGATGCCCTCTCGCGCGACCAGATGCTGGATGACATCTCGCTGTATTGGTTTACCGGCACTGGGACTTCGAGTGCGCGGCTGTATTGGGAAGGCGTAGGCAGCACGATCCGCAGTTCAGACTTCTTCTCAAGCGCTCGTTCAGGTGTGGGACGCATTCAGGTTCCGATGGGCGCCACGATCTTCCCCGCTGAGACATTCCAGCCACCGCGAGCGTGGGCTGAAGCGGCATGGGCTAATCTGTTTTATTGGAACGAAGTTGATAAAGGAGGGCACTTCGCTGCATTCGAACAGCCTGAGATCTTTGCCATCGAAATGTGGGAGGCGTTCCGGCCGTTTCGCAGTAAGCG
>NZ_JBFRDW010000873.1:0-1901 GCF_052113985.1 Pseudoduganella sp. RAF53_2
GCCATGCGCCGTGCGATCGTTCAGCAGTTCGACCAGTACGTCAAACTGAACAAGAAGATCCCGCCAGAAATCCTCGCATCCCTGTCGGGCATCGACGATGCCGGCCGTCTGGCCGACACCGTGGCAGCGCACCTGCCGCTCAAGCTCGAACAGAAACAGGTCATCCTGGAAATCTTCAACGTCGCCAAGCGCCTGGAGCATCTGCTCGGCCAGCTGGAAGGCGAGCTGGATATCCTGCAGGTCGAAAAGCGCATCCGTGGCCGCGTCAAGCGCCAGATGGAGAAGTCGCAGCGCGAGTACTACCTGAACGAACAGGTCAAAGCCATCCAGAAGGAACTGGGCGAAGGCGAAGAGGGCGCCGATCTCGACGAACTCGAGAAGAAGGTAGCCGCCGCCAAGATGCCGAAGGAAGCGCTGGAAAAGGCCCAGGCCGAGCTGAAGAAGCTGAAGTTGATGTCGCCGATGTCGGCCGAAGCCACCGTGGTGCGCAACTACATCGATACGCTGGTGTCGCTGCCCTGGAAGAAAAAGTCCAAGGTCAACAACGATCTGGCCAATGCCGAGCGCATCCTGGAAGCCGACCACTATGGCCTTGAGAAGATCAAGGAACGCATTCTGGAATACCTCGCGGTGCAGCAGCGCGTGGACAAGCTGAAAGCACCGATCCTGTGCTTCGTTGGTCCTCCAGGCGTGGGTAAGACCTCGCTGGGCCAGTCCATCGCCAAGGCCACCAACCGCAAGTACGTGCGGATGGCGCTGGGTGGTGTGCGCGATGAGGCCGAGATCCGCGGTCACCGCCGTACCTATATCGGCTCCATGCCGGGCAAGGTGCTGCAGTCGCTGTCGAAGGTTGGCGTGCGCAACCCGCTGTTCCTGCTGGACGAGATCGACAAGATGGGCGCGGACTTCCGCGGCGATCCGTCGTCGGCCCTGCTGGAAGTGCTGGACCCCGAACAGAACCACACGTTCTCGGACCACTACATTGAAGTGGACTTCGATCTGAGCGACGTGATGTTCGTGGCGACGTCGAACAGCTACAACATCCCGCCGGCGCTGCTGGATCGTATGGAAGTGATCCGCCTGTCCGGCTACACGGAAGACGAGAAGGCCAATATCGCGCTGCGTTATCTGCTGCCGAAACAGATCAAGAACAACGGTCTGAAGGAAGGCGAGATCAGCATCAGCGAAGCGGCCGTGCGCGACGCGATTCGCTATTACACCCGCGAAGCCGGCGTGCGTTCGCTGGAACGTGAAGTGGCCAAGATCTGCCGCAAAGTCGTGAAGATGCTGCTGCTGAAGAAGTCCGACAAGAAGGTCGCTGTGACGCCGAAAAACCTGGACAAGTTCCTGGGCGTGCGCCGCTACGACTTTGGCGTGGCCGAGAAGACCAATCAGATCGGCCAGGTGGTCGGCCTGGCATGGACCGAAGTGGGCGGCGATCTGCTGACCATCGAGTCCGTGAACATGCCGGGCAAGGGCAATGTGATCCGTACCGGTACGCTGGGCGATGTGATGAAGGAGTCCATCGAAGCAGCGCGTACCGTAGTGCGTAGCCGCGCTTCGCGCCTCGGCATCAAAACCGAAGCGTTCGAGAAGCAGGATATTCACATCCACGTGCCGGAAGGCGCTACGCCTAAAGATGGACCTTCGGCCGGTATCGCGATGACGACTGCCATGGTGTCGACCTTCACGGGCATCCCGGTCCGTGCGGACGTCGCCATGACCGGCGAGATCACGCTGCGCGGCGAAGTGCTGCCGATCGGCGGTCTGAAAGAGAAGCTGCTGGCAGCGCATCGCGGCGGCATCAAGACCGTTCTGATTCCCGAGCAGAACGTGAAGGACCTGGCCGAGATTCCGGACAATGTGAAGAACAAGCTGGAAATCGTGCCGGTGCGCTGGAT
>NZ_JBFRDW010000874.1:0-1896 GCF_052113985.1 Pseudoduganella sp. RAF53_2
ACCCAGGCTGACGCCGTCGTCTTCGTACAGGCTGAACTGGCCGTCGGCGCCGGTAAAGACCTGCAGGGTAATCGGCGCGTCGGGATGTTCGTCGACGTACTGGCTGACCGGCGCAGTCGGCACAATGGCGCCCGCCTTCACAAAGACAGGAATGCGTGCTGCCGGAGCCGCCACGGTAACGGTGCTGCCGCCTTTGTGCAGCGCACCGGTATTGAAGTCATACCAGCTGGCGCCCTGCGGCAGATAGACGCTGCGTTCGCGTGCACCGTAGGTGTAGACCGGAGCAATCAACAAATCATGGCCGAACAGATATTGGTCCTTGATGTCCTTTACGCGCTCATCACCCGGAAAGTCCATCACCAGGCCGCGCATGATGGTGCCGGCGTTGTAATAGGTATCGGACGCGGTTGCATAGATATAAGGCATCAGGCGATAGCGCAGCTTCAGGTACCAGACCATGGAATCGCGCATCTCCGAGCCTTCCGGCGCGATATTGTAGATTTCGCGCTTCACCACTTCACCGTGGGAACGGAACAAGGGCGAGAAGGCGCCGAACTGGAACCAGCGCAGATTCAGTTCCTGCCACTCCTTCAGGTCGGCCGGATCGATCTTTGCGCCGGTTGTACCGCGGTTTTCCTGGGCCGAGCCGAGATCGCCGTACTGGTAACGGTTCTCCTGGGCATAGCCACCGATATCGTGCGTCCAGTTCGGAATGCCGGACATGGAGAAGTTCACGCCCGTCGAAATCTGCTCATACAGATTGCTCCAGCGGCTGGCCACATCGCCGCTCCACACCGCCACGGAGTTACGCTGGATGCCGGCAAAGCCTGAGCGCGACAGGATGAACTGGCGCTTATCCGGCTGGTCGCGGCGCAGGCCGTCGATCAGCGCTTGCGTATGCACCAGGCTGTATGAGTTGTAGGTGATTTCGCCGGCGCCGTAAATAGTCGGGCCGATCAGCTTCCTGAAGTCGGCGGGACGAGAGTTGGACAGCACATCCGGCTCGCTATTGTCCATCCACCAGGCGTCGAAACCCAGGTCCACCAGCTTGTGCTTCATCTGGCGATAGTAGATGTCACGCGCTTCCGGAGCGTATGGGCTGTAGTGGGTGTTCTTGTATCCCGGCCCGACCCAGTCCAGCGCGCCGTTCTCGACGTTCCTGGTCCACATATGGCCTTTTTCCAGCAGCTCTTTGTAATTGGCCGTGGTGTCGTAGAACTTGCCCCATACGGACAACATGATGTGAGCGTGCTGGCGGTGAACTTCATCCACCATGCCTTTCGGATCGGGGAAGCGAACCTTGTCGAAGTCATGCGAGCCCCAGGCGTTTTCCGGCCAGTAGAACCAGTCCTGCACGATATTATCCAGCGGCCACTGGCGCTGGCGGTATTCGTGCAGGGTGTCCAGCAGTTGCTGCTGCGTCTCGTAGCGCTGGCGCGACTGCCAGAAGCCGTAAGCCCACTTCGGCATCATCGGCGCCTGGCCGGTCAGGTGGCGATAGCCGGCGATGACCTTGTCCATGCTGTCACCGCGAACCACGTAATAATCGATGCCCTGTGCGATGTCGGAAGACAGCGTGAGCGAACGGCGTTCCGCATCAGGCAGCGGATCGTTGTGGGTGATGGCGACCATGCCGCCGGACGGCTTCCATTCCAGGTGCAGCTTGACCGGCTTGTTCTTCTCGAACTTCACTTCGAAGTTGTGATACCAGGGATTCCAGCCCTGGCGCCACACATCCATGACCTGCTTGCCATTGATGCTCAGCGTGGCGTAATCGGAGGCGTAAAGCTGCATCTTGTGCACGCCGGGCTTGTCGCTCGCCAGCGTAGCGTCCCACACTACTTTCACGTCTTTCAGGTTCTTGATCGGCCCCAGTTCCCTGGGCCAGTTCTCGGC
>NZ_JBFRDW010000875.1:0-1885 GCF_052113985.1 Pseudoduganella sp. RAF53_2
GCGCGGACGCGCGCCGCCAGCGGCTCGGCCTGAGCCAGCGGGCGGGTGATGACGACAGTTGCAGTCATGCGGCGCGAGTCAGCGGACGCGATCGGGAGCGCGGCGCTCAGCCGGCGCCAACGTCCGTGTCGTCCGGCGTGCGCGACCATGTCGCAGCACCGCCGGGTGCAGCGGCCGCACCGGACGCGGTCGTGGCGTTGCCGGTCGAGGCAGCGGCGCCAGTCGTCGCTGCGGCACCGGGTGCGGCGTTCGGCGTCATGTCGGGCGCGGCATCGGCCAGGCTGGCGGCGAGGATGGCGGCGGCGTCCTGCGCGCGCAGCAGCTCGGCGACGTCGTGGCCCAGCTGTTCAGCGTCAACAGCCTCACCGCGCACTTCAGCGCTGGCGACGCGAGCGCCGTCCGGCGTCGCGACCATCGCGCGCAGGTGCATCTGGCCGCCCTCGACGGTCGCGTAGGCAGCCAGCGGCACCTGGCAGCTGCCGCCAAACACCTTGGACACCTTGCGCTCAGCCGCTACCGCCTGCGAAGTCGCGAGGTCGTTCAGCGGCGCCAGAAAGGCGCGCAGGTCCACGCCATCGCTGCGCTCAGCGATCTCGATTGCCATCGCCCCCTGGCCCGCGGCCGGCAGGCTGGCTTCCGGCGCCAGCAGCGCCTTGATGCGCTGCGACAAACCGAGGCGCTTCAGGCCCGCAGCAGCCAGGATGATGGCCGCGTACTCGCCGCGATCCAGCTTGCCCAGACGGGTATCCAGATTACCGCGCAGCGGTTTGATAATCAGCTGCGGATAGCGCGCCGCGATCAGCGACTGGCGGCGCAGCGAGCTGGTACCGACGATGGCGCCTGCAGGCAGCTCGTCCAACGAAGCGTAGTCGTTCGAAACGAAGGCATCGCGCGGATCTTCACGTTCCAGCACGGCGGCCAGCGCGAAACCTTCCGGCAGCTCCATCGGCACATCCTTCAGCGAATGCACAGCGAGATCGGCGCGGCCCTCGGCCATCGCCACCTCCAGCTCCTTCACAAACAGGCCCTTGCCGCCGACCTTGGACAGAGTGCGGTCCAGGATCTGATCGCCCCGCGTTGTCATTCCGAGAATTTCAATGCTGCACTGCGGATATAATAAAGACAAGCGCGCGCGGACATGCTCTGCCTGCCACATGGCCAGGCGGCTTTCGCGCGAAGCGATCACCAATCGGGAAGGGATCTGTTGGGCCAATTCTGAAGTATTCAAAACCTGTTCTTTCGCTGTTGCTAACGCTTAACCGGCGTTCACCAGTAAAGCAGCGCATGATTAAGATCACAAATTTTATCATGTGTCACTATGCAGACCGGGGCCATAAGCCTATTGCACGACCATTCAATATCTTTGTGAAGATCTACTATGGCAAACCATGTAAGTGCAACAGACGAACAAGGCGTGGATAAAGACGCGCCGCTGAAAGAAGATATCCGCCTGCTGGGCCGCCTGCTCGGCGAAGTCCTGCGGGACCAGGAAGGCGAGGAAGTATTCTCCGTCGTAGAAACCATCCGTCAGACAGCCGTGCGCTTCCGCCGTGAGGCCGATGCAGGCGCAGCAAAAGAGCTGGACGGCATGCTGAAAATCCTGACACGCGAACAAACCATTACGGTGGTGCGTGCCTTCTCCTACTTCTCCCACCTGGCGAACATTGCGGAAGACCAGCACCACATCCGCCGCCGCCGCGCCCACCTGCTGGCCGGTTCGGCTCCGCAGCGCGGCAGCATCAGCTACGCACTGTGCAAACTGAAGGAATCCGGCGTCGAGCTGGACACCGTCAACAAGTTCTTCGGCGAGGCCCTGATTTCGCCCGTGCTGACGGCCCACCCGACCGAGGTGCAGCGCAAGTCCATCCTGGACGCGGAGCATGAC
>NZ_JBFRDW010000876.1:0-1873 GCF_052113985.1 Pseudoduganella sp. RAF53_2
GCCCTACGCCAGGCAGCTGTAGGGCGGATCATCGATCCGCCGTCCA
Organism: Pseudoduganella sp. RAF53_2; assembly: GCF_052113985.1. Lineage (NCBI taxonomy): Bacteria > Pseudomonadati > Pseudomonadota > Betaproteobacteria > Burkholderiales > Oxalobacteraceae > Pseudoduganella > Pseudoduganella sp. RAF53_2. Next base: position 47 of record NZ_JBFRDW010000876.1, read on the forward strand.
TGCACTACCGCTTACGACGACTTCCTCACGCGCAGATACCATTCGCACAGCAGGCGTACCTGCTTGGCCGTATAACCCTTCTCGACCATGCGGGCCACGAAGTCGGCGTGCTTGTTGGCATCCTCTGCGCTGGCCTTGGCATTGAAGGAAATCACCGGCAGCAGTTCTTCCGTATTGGAGAACATCTTCTTCTCGATCACTGTGCGGAACTTCTCATAAGAAGTCCATGCCGGGTTCTTGCCGCCGTTATTGGCACGCGCACGCAGGCCGAAGTTGACGATCTCGTTGCGGAAGTCCTTCGGATTCGAAATGCCGGCCGGCTTCTCGATTTTCTCCAGCTCGTTGTTGAGCGATTCGCGGTCGAAGCTTTCGCCGGTATCCGGATCGCGGTATTCCTGGTCYTGAATCCAGAAGTCGGCAAAGGTCACGTAGCGGTCGAAGATGTTCTGGCCGTATTCGGAATAGCTCTCCAGATAAGCGGTCTGGATTTCCTTGCCGATGAACTCGACATAGCGCTGCGCCAGGTGTTCCTTGATATACGAGAAGTAGCGCTGTTCGGTCTCCGGCGGGAACTGCTCGCGTTCGACCTGCTGCTCAAGCACGTAAAGCAGGTGCACCGGATTGGCCGCCACTTCGGTCGAATCGAAGTTGAAGACCTTGGACAGGATCTTGAACGCAAAGCGCGTCGACAGACCGTTCATGCCTTCATCCACGCCCGCGTAATCCACATACTCGTGGATCGACTTGGCTTTCGGATCGGTGTCCTTCAGGTTGTCACCATCGTAGACCAGCATCTTGCTGAAGACGGACGAGTTTTCCGGCTCCTTCAGGCGCGACAGGATGGCGAACTGCGCCATCATGCGCAAGGTTCCGGGCGCGCACGGTGCATGGTCCAGCGAAGAGTTGTGCAGCAGCTTCTCGTAGATCTTGATTTCGTCGGTCACCCGCAGGCAGTAAGGCACTTTGACGATGTAGATACGGTCGAGGAATGCTTCGTTGTTGCGGTTGTTCTTGAAGCTCTTCCACTCCGACTCGTTCGAGTGCGCCAGAATGATGCCGTCAAACGGAATGGCGCCAAAGCCTTCCGTACCCTTGTAATTGCCTTCCTGGGTGGCAGTCAGCAGCGGGTGCAGAACCTTAATGGGGGCCTTGAACATCTCCACGAATTCCATCAAGCCCTGATTGGCCAGGCACAGGCCGCCGGAATAGCTGTAAGCATCCGGATCGTCCTGGGCATAGTCTTCCAGCTTGCGGATATCGACCTTGCCGACCAGGGAAGAGATGTCCTGGTTGTTCTCATCGCCCGGTTCCGTTTTCGAGATCGCCACCTGCTTCAGCACGGAGGGATAGCGCTTGACCACGCGGAACTGGTTGATGTCGCCATTGAATTCATGCAGGCGCTTGACGGCCCATGGCGAAGGGATATTGCGCAGGTAGCGGCGCGGGATGCCGTAATCCTCTTCCAGGATGGTGCCGTCTTCCTGTTCGCTGAACAGGCCAAGCGGCGATTCATTCACTGGCGAACCTTTCAGGCAATAGAAAGGCACTTGTTCCATCAGGGATTTAAGCTTTTCCGCGATCGAAGACTTACCGCCGCCCACCGGTCCCAGCAGGTAGAGAATCTGCTTGCGCTCTTCCAGGCCCTGGGCCGCGTGGCGGAAGTAGGAGACTACCTGCTCGATGACTTCTTCCATGCCGTAGAACTCACGGAAGGCTGGGTAAATCTTGATGACCTTGTTGGCGAAGATGCGCGACAGGCGCGTGTCGTTGCGCGTGTCGACCAGCGTTGGTTCGCCAATCGCCGCCAGCATGCGCTCCGCCGCCGAT
>NZ_JBFRDW010000877.1:0-1865 GCF_052113985.1 Pseudoduganella sp. RAF53_2
GACGAGCATTGGCTGAGGGCGGTTAAAGGAATTGAAAAACACTTGCGAGTCCAATTCAATTGGGAAGAGCCATCTCTCGCAGACTTGTGTTGGCATGAATACGCTTGGCTTGCAGATGTCTATAGTAGAGGTGAATATCTTGAAGGGCTATCGAAAAATCTGCCTAACGTGGTATCTGTAGAGGTCATTCCAGGGGCATCATGCCAAATGCGGCTGGCATCTTCCGTAAGCAGAGCAAGTGATCCTGAGAAAGCCCAACGCCGAGAAACGAAGAGCTTGCGCGAGAAGGAATTGGAATTCGTCGTCGGCCAGATGGTTGCGCTTGCAGCGAAAGCACAGGACTTGGTTCTTCCTTCGAGGCCACTAGAGCCAGAGAAACAGCCGTCGTTGTTCGAAGGCGATCCAGTCCTTTCGTCAAAGCCGCCGCGCAAAAAAGCTCGGGGCGGGACTGGTTTTGGCAGGTAGACGGTACAGCAGGAATTTAATTCGAGATACCGGTATGGATGGCACAGGAACTCGTTTGCCGTGAGGAGACTCATGATGACGGGTTGTCCCGCTAAAGCAACCAGCACGTGAGGTTTGACTTCTGACATCTTCAACGCTCCTGCAAGCAACTGCGCTGGCCAGCGCGAGCAAATAGAGTGGAGTTGAGTGCAATCTGGTATTATGATCGGTTAAAGTGGAAACTCTCACATCTATGTGGGAGATTGTTGGTCTTGCAGTGGCGAGCCGAAAGAGACACTCCGTGCACTGTTGGTATCCAACAGTGCCTATCCAAGTTAACAACATGCTGGGCTATTCGAGGAAGGGAGGCGAACATGTCGGCTAAACAAGTTCTTGCACTCCTAAGTTCTCATATCGACGGGGACGAGGAACAGCTTCTGTCTATTGCGTTGCAGATTGCTGCCCAAGAAGCTCGCCAAGGAAGAGCAGAGGACGCCGATAAACTTAAGCGTCTGGTGCAGAAGGCCCGAGATCAGCGTGGTTCTGGAAAGCCGGCTGGGGGCCAGACCCCGATCCCGCTGGCTCGCCCTAGGGGCGAGCTGCAAGGCTTAGTAGATAGCTCCTATCCAAGAGTTAGCTTGTCTGGAATGGTTTTGGAGAGGGACGTTGCTAAACGCCTTGCACGCATTGTTCATCAACAGCAAGAGCGACTGACGCTACATGATCACGGTCAAACTCCCGCAACGCATATGTTGCTGGTTGGGCCACCAGGAACCGGGAAAACAATGACCGCTTCTGCGCTTGCGGCAGAGCTTCGCCTGCCTTTGTTTACGGTGCGTCTTGAAGCGCTTTTTAGCCGATTCTTCGGTGAGACTGCGGGCAAACTTCGTTTGCTTTTTGACCAAATCGCCCAGACACGAGGCGTGTACCTTCTTGATGAATTTGACGCTATCGGAGCGCGACGGGGAGATCCCAACGACGTTGGAGARATCCGACGTGTGYTGAACTCCGTCTTGGCCTTTATGGAAGAGCCGARCTCAACTGATAGTTTGGTTTTGGCGGCGACGAATCATGTAGAGATATTGGATCAAGCGTTGGCTCGTCGATTCGATGAGGTAATCGAATACACGTTACCGGACGCCGTATCTGCGCGAGCGATTATTGAGCGTCGACTTGGGAAATTCAAGTTCACAGGTAAAGGCTGGGGCACGCTTGAAACAGCATTTGAAGGACTTAGCCAAGGTGAGCTGGTTCGGGCTGCCGACGCCGTTGTTAAGGATGTTATTCTTGAAGGAGCATCCAAAGTTTCGCCTACCGCGCTGAAAGAGGCCTTAGAAAATCGTCAAACCTTGAAAGGGAAGTTCCGCCGGCTGTCTATTTGAGGAACTGGTTTTCCGGTCGGAATGTGTGGAGTACTTGAA
>NZ_JBFRDW010000878.1:0-1863 GCF_052113985.1 Pseudoduganella sp. RAF53_2
GCACTTGTCCTTGCCGCCGGCGATACCGACCACGCGGCAGCCCAGTTGCTTGGCAACCTGGCCCACCGTCTGGCCTACGGCGCCGGCCGCGCCGGACACAACCACGGTTTCACCCGAGCGCGGCTGGCCCACTTCGAGCAGGCCGAAGTAAGCCGTCATGCCCGGCATGCCCAGCGTGTTGAGCCAGGTCGGCAGGGGCGCGAGCGATGGCTCGATCTTGTACAGCGCGGCCGAGCGGTCATCCGCGGCGCCGAGCCAGTATGTCTGCACGCCGAGTCCGCCGGACACGTGATCGCCCACGGCAAACTTGGCCGACTTCGACGCGACCACGACGCCGAGGCCGCCGGCGCGCATCACTTCGCCGATCTGGACTGGACGGATGTAGGACTTGGCATCGTTCATCCAGCCGCGCATGGCCGGGTCGAGCGAGAGGTAGAGGGTTTTGACGAGCACTTCGCCATCATTCAGTTCGCGCACGGTTTCGGTGGTGCGTTCGAAGTCGCTTTCCTTGGTCATGCCGACAGGGCGGGCGGCCAGGCGGAATTGGGCTGTCTCCATCTGTTGTTTTCCTTGTGGTTGGGTGTGGTGGAAAGACTATACCTGAAAATAATACGAACGTGCTATTTCCGGATTTTCTGTGGTTCATGCGACAATAGACGGCTCACCTATTCGAAAATGCGGCCATGAACCATCCAGAATACATCCTCACGCTAGCCTGCCACGATCAGCGCGGCATCGTCCATCGCGTTTCCGGATTCCTGGCTGAGCACGGCTGCAACATCATCGACTCGGCCCAGTTCGGCGACCCGGAAACCAAGCGCTTCTTCATGCGCGTGCACTTCGCCCGCGAAGATGCGGCCATCACCGACGCGGATCTGCGCGCGGCGCTGGCTTCGGTCGGCGAGGCGATGGGCATGGAAATCGAGCTGCACGATGCGGGCCGCAAGCCGCGCGTGATGMTSATGGTGTCSAAGATCGGCCAYTGCCTGAACGACCTGCTGTTCCGCTACAAGAGCGGGCTGCTGCCGGTCGAGATTCCGGCGATTGTGTCCAATCACATGGACTTCTACCAGCTGGCGGCCAGCTACAACATCCCGTTCCATCATCTGCCGCTGGCGGCTGGCGCGCCGGAGACGGCCAAGCAGGCGCAGGAAGCGCGCATTATCGAGCTGCTGGATTCGCATCAGATCGATCTGGTGGTGCTGGCGCGCTATATGCAGATTCTGTCGCCGTCGCTGTGCGCGCAGCTGAAGGGCAGGGCGATCAATATTCACCACTCCTTCCTGCCCAGCTTCAAAGGCGCCAAGCCTTACGCGCAGGCGCATCAGCGCGGCGTGAAGCTGATCGGCGCTACGGCACACTTCGTGACCAGCGACCTGGATGAAGGTCCGATCATCGAGCAGGACGTGGAACGCGTCGACCACTCGATGAGTGCAGAAACCCTGTCGGCCATCGGCCGCGATGTCGAATGCGTGGTGCTGGCGCGCGCGGTGAAATGGTTCACCGAACACCGCGTGCTGCAGAACGGCCACCGTACTGTGATTTTCAAGTAAATTAGTTTCATGGCTCTCAAATCTACAATCTACAAAGCAGAACTCTCCATTGCGGACATGGACCGCAATTACTACGGCACACACTTGCTGACCCTGGCGCGCCATCCGTCCGAAACGGACGAGCGCCTGATGATCCGCATCCTGGCCTTCGCCATCCACGCCGATGAGGCCTTGGTGAACGCCAAGGGCATTTCCGATACCGAGGAACCGGACCTGTGGCAGATGGACCTGACCGGCGCGATCCAGCTGTGGATCGAAGTCGGCCAGCCGGACGAACGCCGCCTGCTCAAGGCCGCCGGCCGTTCTGAAA
>NZ_JBFRDW010000879.1:0-1862 GCF_052113985.1 Pseudoduganella sp. RAF53_2
GTCGAATACCCGATGAACATGATCCGCCAGACTTCGGTGAACGAATCGGCCAAGCTGGGCTTCGCGGACGGCATCCGCTCCATGATGCGGCAGGACCCGGACGTGATCCTGGTCGGCGAAATCCGCGACAAGGAAACGGCCGACATGGCGCTGGCCGCCGCCATGACTGGCCATCAGGTGTATTCGACCCTGCACACCAATTCCGCCGTCGGCTCCATCTCGCGCCTGCTCGATATCGGCGTGGTGGCGGACGTCCTGGCCGGGAACATCATCGGCATCATCGCTCAGCGCCTGGTGCGAAGGCTGTGCATGCACTGCCGCGAAGCGCACATCGCCGATCCGCTGGAGCGCCGCCTGCTTGGCCTGCATCCAGATCATCCGCAAACCACCATCTACCGCGCCGTGGGCTGCGAGCGCTGCGTCCATCAAGGCTACAAAGGCCGCCTGGCCATCCTGGAACTGCTGAAGATGAACGCCGACCTGGATGAGCTGATCGCCCGCCGCGCCTCGCTGCGCGAGCTGCGCAACGCCGCCAGCGGCGCGGGTTTCCGCTCGCTGATCGATGACGGCATGCGCCGTGTGCTGGAAGGCGCCACCACGCTGGAAGAAGTCTCGCGCGTGGTGGATCTGACCGAGAGGCTGGCATGAAGCAGTTCCTGTACCGCGCCATGGATGCCAGCGGCGAAATCGTGCCGGGAAATATGGACGCGCTCAACGTCCCCGATCTGGAAGCCCGCCTGCACCGCATGGAGCTGGACCTGATCGATTACCGCGAAACGCGCAAGCGCGAAATCGCACTGGGCCGGCGCGCCATCAACCGCAAGGACCTGATCAACTTCTGCTTCCACATGGAGCAGATGAGCAGCGCAGGCGTGCCGATTCTGGAGGGGCTGTCCGACCTGCGTGACAGCATCGATCACCCGCGCTTCCGCGAAATCCTGACCGATATCGTGGAGAGCATCGAAGGCGGCTTGCAGCTCTCCTCCGCGCTGTCGGCCTATCCGGAAGTATTCGATGCGACCTTCACCAGCCTGGTACGCGCGGGAGAACAAAGCGGCAAGGYCAATGAAGTCTTCGCCAATCTGGCGGAAAGCCTGAAATGGCAGGACGAACTGGCCGCGCAGGCGCGCAAGGTGCTGGCTTATCCGGCGCTGGTGGTGGTAATCGTCAGCGGCGTCGTGTTCTTCCTGATGATTTACCTGGTGCCGCAGCTGACCGCCTTCATCCGCAATATGGGCCACGAACTGCCGATCCAGACGCGGGCGCTAATTGCCGTCTCCAATGTCTTCATCCATTACTGGTATCTGCTGCTGGCCGTTCCGCTGATCGCCTGGCAGGCCGGCAACTGGTGGCTGCGGCATAGCGAGCGCGCTGCGTACGCCTTCGATTCCTTCAAGCTGCGCTCCTGGCCGCTGGGTTCCACTCTGCAGAAAATCAGCCTGGCGCRCATCGCGACCTACTTCGCCCTGATGTACGCCTCCGGCATCACGGTGCTGGAATGCATACGGCTGTCCGAAGGCATCGCAGGCAACCGCGTGATCGCGGCCGCCCTGCGGCGGGCAGGCCAGCTGATCGCGGAAGGGCGAACGGTGGCGGGYGCCTTCCAGGAAACCGGCATCTTCCCGCCGCTGGTGGTGCGCATGCTACGCGTGGGCGAAACCACCGGCGCGCTGGACCGCGCGCTGCGCAATGTGGCCTATTTCTACAACCGCGAAGTACGCGAGCAGATCGAGCGCCTGCAATCCATGATCGAGCCAACGATGACGGTGATTCTCGGCCTGCTGCTAGGCTGGATCATGCTGTCCGTGCTGGGTCCGATTTACGACACCATCAGTTCAATCAGGATCTGAGCCATGCTACGC
>NZ_JBFRDW010000880.1:0-1844 GCF_052113985.1 Pseudoduganella sp. RAF53_2
TCACCAGCGAAGCCGAAATCGCGGCCCATCCCGACCGCGTGAAAGCCTTCCGCGCGGCCAGCATGCGCGGCTGGCAATATGCGATGAACCATCAGGAAGAAATCGTCGACCTGATTCTGAATAAATATTCGCGCCGCCACGACCGTATGCACCTGCTGTATGAAGCGCGCCAAATGGTGCCGCTGGTGCAGCCGGTGCTGGTGGAAATCGGCTACATGAATCCAGACCGCTGGCAGCACATCGCGGATATCTACACGGAACTCGGCATGCTGCCGAAGGGCGTCAGCTTTAACGGCTTCCTGTACAACACGGAGCCGGGCGCAGACCTGACCTGGCTGTACCGTGTGCTGGGCGTGGCGGCCTCGCTGCTGGTGGTTGGCGCCGTGATCCATTTCAGCCTGCTCACGCGCGAGCGCAGCCGCGCCGAGGAAGCCATCCGCAAAGGCGAGCAGCGCTTCCGCACCATGTTCGAAGCGGCGCCGATGGGGATTGCGCTGATCGATTCCATCTCCGGCAAGTTCCGCGACGTGAACCCGCGCTACGCGGAAATCGCGGGCCGCGACGCGGCGGAAATCAAGGCCAGCCGCTGGATGGATATCTGCCATCCCGACGATGTGGGACCGGAGCAGGAAAAACTGGTGCAGCTGGCGGCGCGGGAAATCTCGGGCTTCAAAATGGCATTGCGCCTGCTGCGTCCCGATGGCAGCGTGGTGTGGGTCGATGCCTCGCTGAAGGCGGTCGATTCGGAAGCCACGCCGCACCATCTGTGCATGATCGAAGACATCACCGAGAAAAAGGAAACCGAGGCCCTGGTCTGGCAGCAGGCCAATTTCGACACGCTGACCCAGCTGCCGAACCGCCGCATGTTCCTGGACCGGTTGCAGCACGATGTGCTGAAGAGCCGCCGTGACGGCACGCGCATCGCGATCCTGTTCATCGACCTGGACCACTTCAAGGAAGTCAATGACACCCTGGGCCATCATCAGGGCGATGTGCTGCTGGTCGATGCCGCGCGCCGCATCGGGGCCTGCGTGCGCGAATCGGACACCGTGGCCCGCCTCGGCGGCGACGAGTTCACGGTGATCCTGCCCGACCTGAATGAAGTGGACCGCGTGGAAGCCATCGCGCAGAACATCATCAACAGCCTGCGCCAGCCTTTCCAGCTGGGGCAGGAACAGGCCTTCGTGTCGGCTTCGGTCGGCATCACCCTGTATCCCGACGACGCAGCCAGCATCGAAGACTTGCTGAAGCACGCCGACCAGGCCATGTATGCGGCCAAAGGCGCGGGACGCAACCGCTTCAGCTACTTCACGCCTGCATTGCAGGTGGCGGCGCTGAACCGCATGCGCCTGACCAATGACTTGCGCGGCGCGCTGAAAGGCGAACAGCTCAAGCTGTACTTCCAGCCCATCGTGCATCTGGCGAGCGGCAAGATCCACAAGGCGGAAGCGCTGCTGCGCTGGGAGCATCCGCAGCGTGGCATGGTCAGCCCGCTGGAATTCATTCCGCTGGCCGAAGCGAGCGGACTGATTGTCGATATCGGCGAATGGGTGTTCCATGAAACCGCGCGCTGGGTGCAGCGCTGGCGCAAGGAAGTGCATCCCGAGTTCCAGGTCAGCCTGAACCAGTCGCCGCTGGAATTCCAGCGTGAGCGGGGCGGCTACGAATCCTGGCTGAAGCACCTGCAATCGCTGGGCGTGCCGGGACAAGCCATCGTGGTCGAAATCACCGAAGGCCTGCTGCTCGACGCGAACACCCAGGTCACCGACAAGCTGCTGCAACTGCGCGATGCCGGCATCCAGGTCGCGCTGGACGATTTTGGTACCGGCTACTCTTCCTTGTCC
>NZ_JBFRDW010000881.1:0-1839 GCF_052113985.1 Pseudoduganella sp. RAF53_2
AGGCTGGTCTGGCATTCGTACACGGATGCGCCGCTGCGCATCATTGCTTCTGACTTCTGGCTGGGCGGGAATCTGCGCGCTTTCGGCCTGCCCGATGCCGAAGTGATGATCGACGGCGACGCAGCGAAGTCGCCGTGGGTGACCCCGGAAGACCTCTACAACTGCGGCGCCATGGTGCTGGACGACCAGATCACCGACCGCCGCGCCGGCTCGCCGCAAGCGCCGGAGCTGGACGCCATGATCGCGTCCGCCCCGGCCTCCGGCACCTTCAACCTCGCATGGGGTAGCGATGGACAGGAACGCCACGCAGTACGCTGGGCTTACCTGCCGCCGCACTCGCCCACCCTGTGCCGCTAAGCGCCTGCGTCAATCCATCACTCAGCGCGAACAGCATCAGCATGAAGCTTGATGCGGCGCCGAAGGCCGCCACCGCTGCGCTCAATGGTGCCGGCGTGGCCGCGCCGGTGTAGAGCATTGCCAGGTCAACGATGCTCGCGCTCGCGCCGAGCAGCAGTGCCAGCGCAAAAGCCAGCGAAATCACGATTCTGGTGTTCATGGCCTTCTCCTTTATTTGATGTACTGTGCCTGGCCGTTGCCGAAGGACCAGTCGTCCTTGCCCACGCCAACCAGGGACACAAACACGTCCTCCGCCCGGATGCCCGTCGCGCGCGTCAGGTTGGCGACAATGGTTTGATACAGCCGCTGCTTGGTCTCCGTATCGCGCCAGCTACCAGCCGTGATCTGGATGATCACCAGATCGTCCGTGCGGTGCACACCCAGATAGTCCGCGTCGTAAATGAATTCGTCGGCATCGTACTGGCGAATCAGTTGGAAGCGGTCATCCGCAGGCACGTTGTAACTTTCGGCCAGCGCCTGATGCACGCCATCGGCAACCGCTTTGATGTACTCGCGGGACTTACCCTTCCTGAGATTGATATGAACGAGAGGCATGTTGTGCTCCTTAAAGAAGATTGGGTTGACAAGACCATCTTAGGGGACAACAATACTTCTGTAAATTAGAATGTTTTGAATTAATACTTTACAGAAATCGAACTATGGCAAGCCGCACGAATCTCGATATGGACGTGTTGCGTACCTTCGCTACCGCCTTTGAACTGGGCAGTTTCGCACGCGCCGCGGATCGGCTGGGACGATCGCAATCCGCCGTCAGCACCCAGTTGCGCAAGCTGGAGGAACAGGTCGGCCAGGCCCTGGTGCAGAAGTCCGGGCGCGGCCTGACACTGACAATGGCGGGCGAAAGCCTGTTCAGCTACGCGCGGCGCATCCTGGAATTGAACGACGAAGCGGTGGAGACGGTGCGCGGCGCTGAAGTCGAAGGCTGGGTAAGGCTTGGGCTGCCGCAGGACTTTGCCGAAAACTGGCTGCCATCCGTGCTGGCGCGGTTCGCCCGCGCCCATCCGAAGGTGCGCGTGGAAGTGCGCGCCGAGCGCAATTTCCATCTTGAGGAACGCATCGCAAAAGGCGAGCTCGATCTGGCACTGGCCTGGGGCACGCCGGAGAAATCGCATCAGGTGACGAAGGTGGCGTCACTGCCCATCATCTGGGTAGGCCGCCCCGACTGGCGCCGCGCGCCGCACGAAAAGCTGCCGCTGCTGGCGTTCGACAATCCTTGTGAATTCCGTAGCGCCGGCATTGCCGCATTGGACAAGGCAGGTATCCCATGGCATCTGGTGTTTGTCAGCGCCAGCCTCGCCGGACTGTATGCGGCGGCCGAAGCGGGCCTCGGCATCACGCTGCGCACGCCCTTCGGCATGCCGAAGAACCTGACGCAGCTTGATCCCAAAACTTACGGCCTGCCCAAACTGCCCCACGTCGCGT
>NZ_JBFRDW010000882.1:0-1836 GCF_052113985.1 Pseudoduganella sp. RAF53_2
CTCCCTGTCCTGTGTCATCAAATCCACGAACGTACAATTTTTAAATTGACATCGACTTCGCGATTTGGGTAGTATGAAAACGGTTTCAAGAATGCAGAAATCGATTTCACTAAATTTGAAAACGATTTCATATCAATGAAATCGTTTTCTAAGAAAAGATAATAGCGCAATACCGCTGTACATCAAACAGGAGACTTATGAACACTTGCATGCCCCGAGCCCGCTTGCTGGGCTCTCCGATCCGGCTGGCCATCCTGACGCTTCTCGCTGGTATCAATCCCGCCATCGCGCAAACTGCCGCACCGGCGCAGCCAGCGCAGGCCGAGGCAATTCCTGAAGTCTATGTGACCGCCACCAAGCGTTCCACCTCCCTGCAGAAGACCCCGGTGGCCGTGACTGCGATCAGCGCCGCGTCGCTGGACGACAACCACGTGCAGACCATTCAGGACGTGGTCAACCTGGTGCCGGGCTTCCAGGCCACTACCCAGGGCGACCACGGTGTGATCACCATGACGCTGCGCGGCGTGGGTAACGACAGCGCCAAGACCGAATATGCGGACCCGGAAGTCGGCACCTTCGTGGACGGCGTGTACTCGCCGCGTCCTGAAGGCGCGACCACGCTGCTGTTCGACCTGGAAGGCATTGAAGTCCTGCGCGGTCCGCAAGGCACGCTGTGGGGCCGCAACTCCACCGTCGGCGCAGTCAATATGCAGACGGTGAAGCCGACCATCGGCAGCAGCTCCGGCTACGTTGAAGCAGGCCTGGGCAAGTTCGGCCGCCTCGGTGCGCGCGGTGCGGTGAACATTCCGGTATCCGACAAYTTCGCGATGCGCCTGGCCTTCGTGCACGAGCAGCACGACGGTTATGTGGACTACCAGACCCCGCCGAACATTCCGCTGTCGCAGCAGCAGGCCGCAGCCGCAGCAAATATCGCGGCCTACAATACGGCGAATCCGACACGTCCGATCAGCTTCCAGCCACTGAACACCAGCCTGTTCGTGCAGGGTGGTCCGAAGTACAACGCGCAGGACCAGAGCGCAGTGCGACTGAGCTTCCTGTGGGACCTGTCGCCGCAGCTGAAATGGAACCTGTCGTATGAACGCTTCCAGGACCGCGGCACGCCGAACATGAACCTGATGCAGACGCCGCGCGCCGGCCAGGAATTCTGGTCCGCGCTGATCGATACTGCGCCTTCGCTGAAGCGTGATTCCAACTCCGTGCGCACCCGCGTCGACTACCAGATCAACAACGACATGGCGCTGGCCTATATCGGCGGCTGGTCCTCGTTCCGCGGTTCCTCGACCTTCGATCAGGACGGCGGCGCAGTTGCACCGACCAGCTTCACCAGCGGCGGCAACTTCCAGGCCGATAACACCGTGTGGTCCAAGTACAAGAGCTACACCCACGAACTGGAACTGCAATCGACCGGCAAGAAGCAGGTGGACTGGTTGCTCGGCCTGTACTACGCGTCCGAAAACAACGGCATCCGCTTCGACATCCCGATCATCAACGGCACCCAGCAGGGTACCGTGGGCTGGCAGGGCTCCTTCATTCAGCCGAAAGAGACCGTGGAATCGAAGGCGGTGTTTGGCCAGGCAACGTGGAACGTCAACGACGATCTGCACCTGACCGGCGGCCTGCGCTACACCGACGACAAGCGTGAAAACATCGACGGCAAGGGCATGGGCTGGGTATCCAACACCGCAGCACCGCAGATCCCGGTCAACCCAAGCGTGAACCCGTTCGACCCGGCCAGCGGTTTCGCGCTGAGCAGCGACAACCACGGCAGCTTCAGCGGCAGCAAAGTCACCTGGCTGGCGCGCGCATCGTATGACC
>NZ_JBFRDW010000883.1:0-1834 GCF_052113985.1 Pseudoduganella sp. RAF53_2
TCTCTTCGCCGAACACCAAGAACCTGCGCCAGCTGCAGGGCGCATCCGAAGTGGACGGCCTGCTGTCCCAGTTGAAGGACACCCAGCTGCGCCTGGCCGACCAGCACAAGCGCTATGTGCCGATGACGCTGAAGATCGCGCCCGACATGGACGCCGACCAGGTCAAGAACATCGCCGACGCCCTGCTGCGCCACAAAATCGACGGCGTGATCGCCACCAACACGACCCTGAGCCGCACGGCCGTGGAAGGCATGCAGCACGGCGCGGAAGCGGGCGGCCTGTCCGGCGCGCCGGTGTTCGAGCTGTCCAATAACGTGATCCGCCTGCTGAAAGCGGAACTGGGCGATGCGCTGCCGATCATCGGCGTGGGCGGCATCATGCAGGGCTCCGACGCCAAGGCCAAGATCGCAGCCGGTGCGCAACTGGTGCAGCTCTACAGCGGCCTGATTTACGCCGGTCCCGCCCTGGTACGCGACTGCGCGGATGCGCTGCGCCATGGATAAGATCACTCTCGGCCAGAGCGATCTGAAGGTCAGCCCGATCTGCCTGGGCACCATGACCTTCGGCCAGCAGAATTTCGAGGCCGAGGCGCATGCCCAAATCGATTACGCGCTGGAACGCGGCATCAACTTCATCGACACGGCGGAGCTGTATCCGGTGATGCCGTCCGCCGCCACGCAAGGCGCAACGGAACGCTTCATCGGCACCTGGCTGAAGAAGGCCGGCAAGCGTTCGGAAGTCGTGATCGCGACCAAGGCCGCGGGTCCCAATCCGAACATCCACTGGCTGCGCGGCGGCCGCCAGAATCACGACGCAAAGAATCTGCGCGCAGCAGTCGATGCCAGCCTGGAGCGCCTGCAAACCGACTATATCGATCTGTATCAGCTGCACTGGCCAAGCCGCAATGCGCCCATCTTCGGCAACAACAGCTTCGATCCGCAGCGCGAGCGCAAGGCGGTGGCGATTGAGGAAACGCTGGCCGCGCTGGGTGAGCTGATCAAGGAAGGCAAGATCCGCCACGTCGGCGTGTCGAATGAAACCAGCTGGGGTGTCAGCGAATTCGTGAAGCAGGCCGAGAGCCTTGGTCTGCCACGCATTGCGACAATTCAGAATCTCTACAACCTCACGGCGCGCAGTTTCGAAACCAGCCTGCTGGACGAAACCTGCTACCGCGAGAAAGTAAGCCTGATGGCATATAGCCCGCTGGCTTTCGGCCAGCTGACGGCCAAGTATTACGACAATCCGAAAGCGCATGGCCGCCTGACGATTTTCCCGCCCACCTGGAGTCCGCGCTATCTGCGTCCCACCGTGCTGGAAGCGGTCGGCGAATACGCCAGACTGGCGCGCGCCAACGGCCTTACGCCGGCGCAGCTCGCGCTGGGCTGGTGCTATTCGCGCTGGTTCGTGGCCTCCACCATCATCGGCGCGACCACGCTGGCGCAGCTGAAGGAAAACATTGACGCCTTCACCACGCACTTGTCGCCGGACGTGGTGGCGGCGGTGAACGCCATCCACGCGCGCATCACCAATCCGGGCCAGTGACCATCATGGTCGCTCAGCAGTGCGACCATGAATTCACTTGTCATACAACAACACTATTGCTACGATTCAAGCATTGGGATGACCGCTAAGCCGGTCCCAAAGCAGTAACCCTCCTCCCGCCGCCCCATCCTCGCGGCTCCCAGCTCAAAAACCAACATTGTTCCAGCGCCCCTCGCGCGCCGGACGGAGCCGCACATGCTTAATAACCTGACTATCAAATTCCGCCTGGTGGCGGTGCTTTCGATTATTTCCGCCATCATGTGCCTGATCGGCATTGCTGGCATTTTCAGCC
>NZ_JBFRDW010000884.1:0-1824 GCF_052113985.1 Pseudoduganella sp. RAF53_2
GAAGCGCGCCGGCTGCTCGGTCAGTTCAACGCTGACGATCTGGCCGCTCTTGGCCTTGCCKACGCCGCCTTCCACCAGGATGTCCTGGCTGATGCGCTTGTCTTCCGGCGCCACGATCCAGACGCCGTTATCTTTCAGCAGGCGGCCGATGATGTGGGTGGTGCCGCGCTCGACCACTTCCACGATCGTGCCTTCCGGACGGCCGCGGCGGTCGTAGCCGGTGACGCGGGCCAGCACCTTGTCGCTGTGCAGGACCTTCTGCATCTCGCGCTCGTTGAGGAAGATGTCCTCGCCCGGCTCGTCGGGGATCACGAAGCCATAGCCATCGCGGTGGCTGCTCACGCGCCCGGCGACAAATTCGGAATGATCGGCCAATACATAGAAGCCATTCACGTCGGACATGATCTGTCCGTCGCGCTCCATGGCGTTCAGGCGGCGCGTCAGCACCGCATGGGAATCGGGTTTCACCTTGAGCTGCAGCGCCAATGCGCGCAGGTCGAGCGGCGCTTTCGCGCTGCGGAAGATGCCGAGGATATCCTCTCGGCTCGGAATGGTGTGTGTAGACTGGTTCAAAAGAGATTCGGTCGTTTTATTATTGCTCGTAGTGTACCGGAGGTCGGCCTGAATTCCTAACGAGTGAAATATGCTCGCTGGCCTTTGACATCTGAAAATATTCCTCTATAATCACGCTCTCTCGCAGCAATGCGGGGGCGCAGTAAAGGGTTGATGTGCAGCGTGGAACGAAAGTTCATCTGGCGCAAAACTCTCCAGGGCGTTATAATAGCAGAAGTTGCAATGCCCACGTGGCGGAATTGGTAGACGCGCATGGTTCAGGTCCATGTGCCGCGAGGTGTGGGGGTTCGAGTCCCTCCGTGGGCACCAAAAATTCCGTAAGAAAGCCGCAAGCTCTTTCGAGTCTTGCGGCTTTTTTCATTTCCAGCCCGGTCAGGCTTGCGGCGCCATCCACACCAGGTTCCACAGGTGGCCATCGATGTCCTCAAAGCCCTGGTCGTACATGAAGCCGTGATCCTCAGGCGGATGCGGAATGCGGGCGCCGGCGGCTGTGGCCTTGGCGATCAGACTGTCCACCTCTTCCCTGCTCTCGCAATTCAGGCAGATCACCACCTCATTCGCCTCGGTCGCCCGGACCACCGGCTTGTTGATGAGCGACTTGAAGAAGCTTTCGGTCGTCAACATGACGTTGATCGCGTCTTCGACGACAACCATCATCGCCGCGTTCTCATTGCTGAATTGCCCGTTGAAGCTGAAACCGAGTGCGGAAAAGAAAGCCTTGGACTTGCCCAGATCCCTGACCGGCAGGTTGAAGATGACCAGCTTGTTCATGATGTCGCCTCTTTAAAAAGTGGATCGAATTGTGTACTTCCATCCCGACGACGAACCATGCCGCAGGAAATCGACAAGCACAAGAAAAAACTTTGCCGCCCTCATTCCGCTGGCGCCGCCACCTCATTACCAGG
Source organism: Pseudoduganella sp. RAF53_2 (assembly GCF_052113985.1). Lineage (NCBI taxonomy): Bacteria > Pseudomonadati > Pseudomonadota > Betaproteobacteria > Burkholderiales > Oxalobacteraceae > Pseudoduganella > Pseudoduganella sp. RAF53_2. The sequence continues at coordinate 1,479 of NZ_JBFRDW010000884.1, forward strand.
GAAAAATGAATAGCGCCGTTCCCGCGGCAAGATAGACGTGGCGCCGGCGAGTTCTCGCGATAGTGGCGTGCGCAACGAGCAGAACCGCGAATGGGCTGCCCAGCAGCGCAGAACCAATGGCGTAGGAGATTGGAGCGCGGCGCCAGTCCAAAGTCAAAAAATTTGCGACTGTAGCCGCCACGAAGATTGCCGCCGTGAACGCAGCGAGGGGATGAAAGCGAAGCGGTTTCATTTGGCCGCAATGAATTATTGATTCTCCTAGTCTACAGATCAGCAATCGGACAAAGTGCACACAATGTCACTTGGAAGAGCTCGGGACGTAGCCTCATGGCGCGCACGCTATGTC
>NZ_JBFRDW010000885.1:0-1817 GCF_052113985.1 Pseudoduganella sp. RAF53_2
AATCAGAATGAAGTTCGCCGCAGACGGGAAAACCTTTACTCCCGGCAATTCTGCCAGAGCTTGCGCCAGCTTGCTGCGTTCTGCACGCAGCAGCGCCGCCTGCTCGTTCAGCACCTCCAGCTTATCGAGGCAGAATTCCGCCGCGGCCTGGCTCAGGACATTGACGTTATAAGGTGGACGGATCTTGTCGAACTGTTCCAGCACGGCAGGCGCGCAGGACATATAGCCCAGGCGAATGCCGGCTAGGCCCAGCTTGGACAAGGTACGCATGACGATCAGATTATCGAACTCCGGCAGGCGGGCCATAAAGCTCTTCTGTGCGAAGGGCTCGTAGGCTTCGTCCACCACGCACAGGCCCGTATCGCCGAGGGCGCGGATGATCTGCACCATCTCGTCCTCGTTGAACAGGTTGCCGGTCGGGTTGTTCGGGTAGGCCAGGAAGACCAGGGATGGCTTGTGCTCAGCGATCGCCGCCAGCATGGCCGGCAGGTCGAGTGTGAGGTCGTCTTTCAGCGGCACGCCAACGAAGTCCATGCCCGCAATCATGGCGGAGCGCTGGAACATCACGAAAGAAGGCACCGGCGCCAGCATGACCGCGCGGCGGTCCTGATGCGCGCAGGCTTGCGCCATGATGGCGATCAGCTCATCGGAACCATTGCCCAGCATGACATCGTAGCCGGCCGGTACGCCCAGCCTGGCGCAGATGCGCTGCTTGAGCGTGGCGTAGCTGGCCACTGGGTAGCGGTTGAGGGCAACGTCAGCCAGGCGCTGTGCCAGTTCATGATGCAGATGCTTCGGCAGCTCGTACGGGTTCTCCATCGCATCCAGCTTCACAAAGCCGCTGGCATCGGGCACGTGGTAGATGTGGTCTTTGCGCACATCATCACGGATGGTGTTGGCGATCAGGCTGTCGAGGGACATCTTGCATTACTCCTGTAAGGCTAATTTCTTTCGTTTGGGCGGCGGCGGCGCTTCAAGTTCAGCAAGCCGTTGTTGAATGATGCGGCAATAGTCGGGGTTCAGTTCGAAGCCGACGAAATTGCGTTCGCAGCGTTTCGCTGCTACAGCGGTAGTGCCGCTGCCCATGAACAGGTCAAGCACCACACCGTTTTGCGGACAGGATGCCTTGATCATGCGTTCGATAATTTCGAGTGGTTTTTGCGTGGGGTGGTCGACGCGCTCCGAGTGCTCCCGGTGCAGGCGCGACACGCTCCACATGTCTTTCGGGTTGTAGCCCACTTCCAGCCATTTCGCACCGATGAAGATCGAGCGCGAACGGGCTTTCTTCGTTTCGGCGTCGTAAGGGATGCGCACGGCGTCGAGGTCGAAGAAGTAATCCTTGCGGCGCACGAAGAAACCGATGGTGTCGTGCACCGATGAGAAACTGCGAGTACTGCCGCCCATGGAGGGCACGCGGCGGTCCCAGATAATCTCGTTCATCATCGTCATGCGCTTTTTCAGCATGACGAAAATCTCCGGCGAATAACGCCAGGTGAGGAAGATGTACAGGCTGCCGTTTGGCTTCAGCTTGGGCAGGGCTGCGTCAATCCAGCGCTCGGTCCAGGCCAGGTATTCGTCTACCGTTTGCTGGTCCGAGGCGTTGCCGTAATCCTTGCCCAGGTTGTAGGGCGGATCGGTCAGGATCAGGTCGATGCTGCCATCCGGAATACGCGCCAGACCTTCCAGCGCGTCTTCGCAGAAGACCTGGTTGAGCCACCCCGCACCCCGGGCCAGACCCTCGGGGTCTGACCCTGCCGTCAGGGTCTTCATTGGTTTTTCAGGCGCAGTTCTGCGCTACGTGCGTGCGCCTGCAAGCC